>JANLYB010000058.1:0-14941 GCA_031365425.1 Hyphomicrobiaceae bacterium | reverse complement strand
GCCAAAATTTCGCCGATCCGCCGGCGGCTTTCGCTACCGCTCTTCCAAAACAGGTTTGAGCCGACACCGCGCCCGCCTTTTAGCGAGAGCAATAAATTGTCCTCGACCGTGTGGTGTTCAAAGACGGTCGGCTTCTGAAATTTGCGACCGATGCCGAGGCTCGCAATGGCAACTTCGTCGAGCCGGGTCAGGTCGATACCGTTATCGAACAAAGCTTCACCGCCGTCGGGCTTTGTCTTACCGGTGATCACATCCATCATCGTGGTTTTGCCCGCACCGTTGGGGCCGATGATCGCCCGCATCTCGCCATGCCCGATATCGAGCGACAAATTGTTCAAGGCGCGAAAGCCGTCGAAGCTCACGGAAATGCCGTCGAGATAGAGCACAGAATTGGTGACGTTCGGCGTTGGCGAGGTTTTCATGCCGCTACGCGCTTTCCGGCTGAGCGGTTGGAGTGCGACCCAAGGCCTGCTGACGCCGCTCGCTCAGATCGGACAGAAGCCCCAGCACACCGCGCGGCAGGAAAAGCGTGACCAGCACGAATAGTGCGCCGAGCAGGAACAGCCAGTATGGCGCGAGAATACCCGACGTGAAGGTGGTCTTGGCGAAATTGACCAGCACAGCCCCGAGTGCTGCACCTACTAGCGTTCCGCGGCCTCCGACCGCAACCCAGATGACGACCTCGATCGAGTTGGCCGGGTGGAACTCGGAAGGGTTGATGATGCCTACCTGGGGGACGTACAGCGCGCCCGAAACGCCTGCCATCATCGCGGACAGCGCGAAGGCAAAGGCTTTGTAGTTTTCAACGCGGTAGCCCAAGAACCTAACGCGGCTCTCGGCATCGCGGACGGCGATCAGCACCTTACCTGCCTTGGACGCGACGACGAAGCGGGCGAGGATATATCCGAGCATCAACGCGAGCACCGACAGCACGAACAGAACTGCCCGCGTCTGCTGTGATTGAACCGAAAAGCCGAGGATGTCTTTGAAATCGGTGAGACCGTTGTTGCCGCCGAAGCCCATGTCATTGCGGAAGAACGACAGCCAGAGCGCGTAGGTCATCATCTGGGTGATGATCGAGAGGTACACTCCCGTCACGCGCGAGCGGAAGGCGAACCAGCCGAACACCAACGCGAACAGTCCGGGGATCAGAAGCACCATGGCGGCAGCGAACGGGAATATGTCGAAGCCGTACCAATACCAGGGAAGTTCCTTCCAATTCAGGAAAACCATAAAATCGGGCAGCAGCGGATTGGCGTAGACGCCGCGCGTTCCAATCTGGCGCATGAGGTACATGCCCATTGCGTAACCGCCGAGGGCAAAGAAAGCGCCGTGACCCAGTGAAAGGATACCGACGTATCCCCAGATGAGATCGAGCGACAGAGCGAGAAGTGCAAAGCATAGATACTTGCCCAGCAGCGATAGTGACGTGGTGGAGACGTGGAGGACCGAGCCCGGCGGGATAAGCAGGTTGAGCGCCGGCACCACGATGCCGATAATCGCCAGCGTTGCCAGGAATCCGACGCCCAATTTGTCGCTCGTCCACCACTCCTTCAGGAAGCTCATGACTCCACCGCCCGGCCCTTGAGAGCGAACAAGCCGCGTGGACGTTTCTGGATAAAGGCGATGATGAGAATGATGAGAGCAATCTTGCCAAGAACGGCACCGGCGTAGGGTTCCAGGATCTTGTTGGCCATGCCTATCGAGAGCGCGCCGACGAGCGTGCCCCACAAATTGCCCACGCCGCCGAACACGACGACGAGGAAGCTATCGACGATGTAGCTCTGACCCAGGTTGGGCGACACGTTGTCGATCTGCGACAGCGCAACTCCTGCCAGCCCGGCGATACCGGACCCGAGGCCAAACGTCAGCGCATCAACGCGGTCTGTCGGAATGCCCATGGAGCTAGCCATCCGGCGATTTTGCGTGACGGCCCGGATGCGCAGACCGAAGCTCGTGTAGCGCAGCGCCACCAGCAGTCCTGTAAAAATCAGTCCAGCGAAAACAACGATCCAAACCCGGTTCCAAGTGAACGCCAATTCGCCGATCTTGAACGATCCGGTCATGAAGGCAGGTGCGCTGACTTCGCGATTGCTCGGTCCGAACATGGTGCGAACGCCTTGCTGTAGAATGAGCGAGACACCCCAGGTCGCGAGCAGGGTCTCCTGCGGGCGTCCATAGAGAAAACGGATGACGCAGCGCTCAATGGCGACCCCGATGCCCCCTGCAACGACGAAGGCCAGCGGAACGGCAAACAGCAGGGAATAGTCCATCAGTTCAGGCGCTTTATCGCGTAGCACCTCTTGGACCACAAAGGTCGTGTAAGCGCCGATCATCACCATTTCGCCGTGCGCCATGTTGATGACGCCCATGACGCCGAAGGTAATGGCTAAGCCGACGGCTGCCAGCAGCAGGACGGAGCTAAGGGACAACCCGTACCAGAAATTCTGCGCGATATTCCATAGCGCGAGACGGCTTTCCATCGCGCTGACCGCCATCTCCGCAGCCAGCTTGACGGAGGGCGGTGCATCGGCTGGGAGTGATCGCAGGACCGATACGGCGGCCTGATCGCCTCTCGCCTTCAAGATCGCGACGGCTGCGAGCTTTTCGCCTTCGATTGAAACTGGGTTGATGAGAAGGAGCGCCGCGCGAGCCTGACCGAAGGCGTTCAATACCCGAGGATCCGTTTCCCGCGCCATTGCCTGTTCGATGCCGCGAAGCTTGGTAAGATCTTGGGACTTCAAGGCGGCCTGCGCTGCTTCCAGCCGCTTCGCCGGGTCGGCCGAAACCACCGTCAGGTTG
The DNA here is from genome assembly GCA_031365425.1 of Hyphomicrobiaceae bacterium. Taxonomy (GTDB): domain Bacteria; phylum Pseudomonadota; class Alphaproteobacteria; order Rhizobiales; family Hyphomicrobiaceae; genus JANXVY01. The sequence continues at coordinate 12,139 of JANLYB010000058.1, read as the reverse complement.
GCAAGGGCGGCCTCGATCTGACCACGCAGCTTGTTGTTGATGCGGACGGTAGCGAGATCGGTTGGCTCAGGACTTGGCGGTTGACCTTGAGGCGCTGAAAGCAATTTTCCGGACAGGTTGCGATAGAGCACGAGCTTGAACGAGGGGCTTACGAATAGCCGCCGGTCGGCCATGGCCTGGAGAATTGCGGCGGCAGAGGGCGATTGGGAGGCGGCAATTTCTTCAACGGCCAATGACGTCTGCGCGTAGCTGTCTTCCATCAGCTTGGCAAACGCTGCGTCCAACCCGTCGGCCCAAGCAGTGCCAGGCACAACAAGCAGGAGCAGCGTCGTCAAAATAGAAAGAACGGCAACTTTGAATTCCTTCAACACGTTGCCGCTCCTCCTGGTTCGTCAAAGCCAAAGGCGCTGATCAACCGCCGCATTTTTCCGTCTTGGTGTTGAAATTTCCGCACTTCTTATCGACCCAGTCGGCGACGAGATCTTTGGAGCCCTCGAGGTAAGGCGACCAGGCGGCACCTGGAACTAGGTCCTTCGTCTGCCAGACCACGTCGAACTGAGCGTCCGAACGGATTTCGCCGATGTAAACCGGCTTGGTGATGTGGTGGTTAGCGAGCATTTTGGATGTCCCGCCGGTCAGGTTCTTGGCTTCGGTGCCTGGCAAGGTCGCGATCACCTTGTCTGCGTCGACGGTGCCAGCCTTTTCCACCGCCTTCACCCACATATTGAATCCAATGACATGGGCTTCCATGGGGTCGTTGGTCGTACGCTTGGGGTTCTTGGTGAACTCTTTCCATTTGGCGATGAAGGCCGCGTTGTCAGGGTCTTTGATCGACTGGAAGTAGTTCCAGGCGGCCAGATGGCCGACGAGGTTTTTTGTGTCGACGCCGGCGAGTTCTTCCTCACCGACCGAGAACGCCACGACGGGGATGTCGGTTGCCTTCACACCGAGGTTTGCAAGTTCCTTATAGAAGGGCACGTTTGCATCCCCGTTGATCGTCGAAACGACCGCGGTCTTTTTACCGGCTGAACCGAACTTCTTAATGTCGGCAACTATCGTCTGCCAGTCAGAATGGCCAAACGGGGTGTAGTTGATCATGATGTCGTCTTTGGAGACGCCCTTGGCGAGAAGGTAAGCTTCCAGGATCTTGTTGGTGGTGCGCGGGTAGACGTAGTCGGTGCCCGCGAGCACCCACCGCTTCACGTCGCCGCCATCCTTACTCATCAGGTAATCAACGGCTGGGATGGCCTGCTGATTGGGAGCTGCACCCGTATAAAAAACGTTACGCTCGGACTCTTCACCTTCGTACTGCACGGGATAGAAGAGGATCGAGTTCAGTTCCTTGAACACCGGCAATACGGATTTGCGCGAGACCGAGGTCCAGCACCCGAACACCGCCGACACCTTATTCTGTGCAATCAGTTCGCGAGCCTTTTCCGCAAACAGCGGCCAGTTCGATGCTGGATCGACGACGACGGCCTCCAGTTTCTTGCCGAGTACCCCACCCTTCTTGTTCTGCTCGTCGATGAGCATGAGCATGACGTCTTTCAGCGTAGTCTCGCTGATCGCCATGGTTCCGGACAGAGAGTGCAGAATTCCAACCTTGATGGTGTCGTCGGCTGCCACGACGGGCGTCACCAATCCTGTTATTGCCAGAATAGAGACGGTTAGCGCCTTCAGACGGTATGAAAGGTTTGCCACGCGCATTTCCCCTGATGATGCATCAAATCAGAGGTGACTACTCAAGTTGCGTACCAATCGGTGAATCAAAAAAACTGCCTTAAGTTCAATGTGCCAAGCCGATCACCACCGCAGCCTGCGCCTATCGGTGCTCATAAATTCATCAAAATTGACGAAGTTGCCCAATCCGGCATCAAACGAAGCGCTGCAAAGAGTGCCGCTAATGCGGTAGGTATTTGTCGGCGGCTTAGGTGATAGAAATAGTAGCCCCGAATGGCCGGCACCACTTTTCCAGCACTTTGACAAGCCCGCCGTCCTTGATGTCGGCGGCGCCCATAACCGCGTACTTATATCGATGTGATCCTATCCTAGGGCTGCATGGCAATCGGCTTGGAGACAATGCATGAACCCAATCATCGCAAAATACCTAGCTTGGGTCAGCATTGCTGGTGCCACGACTGCCCTCATCTTACTGGCCGTGGCGCCGCTGGGTTGGCGTCTTGGCGTTTGGCATTTTCGGACGGCATTCTATCGCCTGATGGCGGCGTCGGCCTATCTCGCTGCCGGCAGCGCTCTCGCCTCCGTTGTCGCAATTGGGCTGGGGTGGAATACCCTCGAAGCTCGCGAAATTGCGCGCACGGGAATAGCGCTAACGCTCGGTTTGCTGCTTGCCTACGTTCCATGGCAATACAAACGAACCCTAGAACGCCTCCCCAAGATCCACGACATCACAACCGACACCGTTGATCCGCCGCCGTTTCAGGCAGTTTTGGCGGCACGCGAAGCCGAAAGCGCCTCGCCAGCGACGTATGATGGCGCGGAGATTGCCAGACAGCAGCAATCTGCGTACCCCGACCTCGAACCATTGGAAACGTCGCTCGCGCCTGAAGAAGCTTTCCGGCGCGCCCTTCAAGCAGCCGAAGCGATGCCGAACTGGACGCTCCTGGTACAGGATAGTGCTGTCGGCCGCATCGAGGCGACCCAAAAAAGCTTCTGGTTTGGGTTTAGCGATGACATAGCCATTCGCGTGGCCGCAAATGGCAGCGGCAGTCGCATCGACATGCGGTCTACCAGCCGGCAAGGTCGCAGCGATTTCGGCGTCAACGTTGCGCGAATCCGAGCCTACTTTGCTGCATTAAAATCACGCCTTCGCTGACCCGCCCCAGTGCGTCTTGCAATAAAGGACGCTATTAAAGGCGTACACGGGCACCGGCCGCGATCAAAGCATTCCAGCAAATCGGGTTTGGTTTTAGTCCCGAAGCTGTTCCCTACGGAACATCATATCGCTTGCCAGTGCGCGACAATCATTCAGCAAAACAGCCTTTTCATGAACGTTTTCCGTCAGTTCCACACGTGATTGTGATCTCACGGCTCACCAATCGCCGGTGGTGATTGAAACAAAAGCTGTCCCGCGGCGTAGTTCCTTCAACACGCGATCCCTAACCGTTGTTCCCATAGTGAATTATCCTATTGTGCGAGTACCCATTCATGCGGCCGATTTTGAATCTGAGCAGCAATCTTTCCCGTTCTTCAGAGGATGAGGGACGGCGGTCCACCATCAAACGGAAGGCAGCCGCCGTCGATCTTCAGCATATTCCAGCCGGCACGGCGCTCTTTCAGGCGGGTGATGAGCGCCAAGTTTTCCGCGTGGAGAGTGGCGCGATCAGCCATTTCATGCAATGGAGCGACGGCCGCCACGAAGTCATCGAATTTGCTTTTCCTGGTGACATTATCGGGCTTGGATACTTGAGCACGCATGTCAGCCGGGCACATGCCATGGTCGATACACTGGTCAGCATGATGACCTCGATCGACCTCGATAACGCGCGCAAAACCGACCATGTCCTCGCGTTGCAGCTTGCTGCCGCCGGCGAGCGCGAGTTTGACTATCTGCGCGACAAAGCCCTGCACGCTACCAAGTCACAGCCGGTTGAGCGTATGGCCCAATATCTAGTCGCGCTGGCGCGTAGCAACGACGGCAGCGGCCAAACGTTAGACTTCATCTCGGATGAGAATTGCAGCCCCTTCATCGCCGAGATGCTTCACATGGATGCCGGCACCATGGGAGCAGCCCTTCTGCGGCTTCAAAAAAAGGGGTTGATCGCGGCTGCGAGCGGCGGGCTCCATATACTTGATGTGGATGCGCTGGAGCGGCTTGCCGACGCAGCCTGATCTTCAGTTCCCAAAGAACGACAGAAGACCCCTGCTGGGCGGCGCCTTGAACTCGGCCATGGCACTCGCGATTTCCGCGTACAGCTTGGGTAGCCATTGGGGTTGCCCCGGTGCTTGGGCCGATATTCCGGCGTGGCGGAAGTCGGTTGGCGAAATGATGAGTTTAACGTTTGCCGGGCCCATCTGAGCGGCCAGCACGAACAGTTCTTCGACCGCCTCGTCGCCCATCGCCAGACAGCCGGCAGAGAGGTTCTTGCCGTGGATCATGATATCGCCGCCAAGTTCCTTCCGGCCATCCTTGGCTGCCATCTGCCGATCGAAGGCATTTGGATAGTTGACGCGAAGCGAAACATGATAGGCGCTGTTTGGATTTAAGAACGCGATGCCGTAGATGCCCTCCGGCACCTGCCGATCGCCCTGGCGCAGCTTCGGACCTGCGCCGCCACTCGCCGCTAGAACGCGGTATCGGTGGATCAGCTTCCAGGCGCCGCCAGCTGCGCGTGCGTGCAACTCGACGATTTTCTCGTCTTTGATAGCGATGAAGGCTACCTCAGCTGGCGGCCAAGCCGCCTTGGCGGCCTCGAACTTTCCACTAAGACGAGCTGTCGCCGCTGGTGAAATCTCGGCCAGACGCGTTTTTAGGGTGTAAGTCCGCAGCGGATGGCTTGGTCTCACGGGCTGCGTCAGGGCAGGCAACAGCGTGAAGCGCCAACCCGATTGCACCGGTGCAGTCTCGGGGCGGAGATGCGTCGACCAAGACCCTGCGGCGTCGGCGTCCGGCGCGATTGAGGGCTTCAACTGCGGATTTTCCGAGGCTTGCTCCGATGGTGCAAATGCTCCTGGCCGCACGAAGGCCAGACGATTGGTTTGGGGGTGCGCATCCGTGACTGGAACAGGCGTGACCGCGCGTGCATTCACAGTCGAGGGATCAACCACCGTCAAGCGTAAAAACGCGAATAGGACCGCCACTCCGACGAGGGCTAGCCCGGAATTCAGGAGCAGGGGCTTAAAGCGTCTGCTTGGTCTCATTGTTGTCCATGCCGCAAGCGTAAACCGCGTCATGCACCATGACTGATTCGGCGTGTTTGCAGGTTGCAGCTACCGTCACACTTCATACGGCGACAGTCCGGAGGTCTTGATTTCGCAAGACCGGGCGCTCAAGTTCGTATAAAATAGGAGGTATGACCATGCATCGATTGGCGGTCGCGGTTCTCAGTCTGTGTGTCGTGGCAGCAGCCGGACCCGTTGCGGCGCGAGGATTGGGTGAAGCTGGCGAATTGGAGAACGCCCGCGCCAATGCACGGGCCGGTGGTCCGGTTAGTGAACGCGATAAGGAACTGCTCGAGCGCCATGGTTGCCTGAGCGGGACCGACAGCGCCTTTTGCAGGAAGCTCGAGCGTGCGCGGTGGCGGGATGCGGACAAGCCCCGCTACCGCAATTAGCCGGTCACAGTAAGCGCTCGACGGTCATCTGGGCCGTCAAACGCTGCAAGTTTTAGTCGCCTTCAAACGGATATTCCAGGTCAGTCTATTGTGTGCGGTTATAATTCCGTCCGGGTTTTGCGCGTTTTTTGAACTTGGGCTTGGCTCAGCAAACCAGCCCCTAGCCATCCCGCAAAATAGCCGGCCACACGAGTAGGCGCTTCATCCGGTTTGTCGAAGATCGCCGCCATCTCGCACAAAGAACTAAACAGCACGCCCTTGACCGCCTCATCCCACATCATAGCTTCTTCGGCGGTAAGTTCGCGAACGACCGGCGTCGCAACCTGCCGCCACACCAGGATAGGAACGGGTGCCTCGATGTGCACTGGCTCGGGGGGTGGAACCCCATCTTTCATTGATCGCCAAATGTCCAAGGCATTGCTTTTGATATTCAATCGCGTCGCCGAAGAATGAGGTTTGAATTGAAGATCGCCCCAAATCTCCGGCGGGATGGACGCAATATCTTGCAAGGCGATGACAGGTCCATCGGGTGCGTCAAAGGCAGAATTGAGGGACGCCTCTATGCGTGCCAGGTCCGCAATCTCCGGGTAGGATTGATACGGTTCTGTTTCAGCCAAGAAGGCAGGAATGTGGTTTGAAAACCAGCGGGCGTTTTGTGTTCGGGATGGATGAGCCGCGATATATGCCCGAGCCATCGCGTCGAAACTATCGTCGCCGAGAAAGGCATGCAGCACGTCATGATCTTGGCTGATAACCTCGACAAGCCGGACCGCATACGCATTGCGATAGACGCCAAACAAGACCTCACGCCCTGTACGGCTGTTGTCCATGATGTCGGCAAGGGCGGCGTCGTCACCTGATAGGATCGCTGTCTGGAAACGATCCTGAAGCTCGACCAACCCCGGCGAGGGGCTAGATCCCGCCGTGGGCTTTTTTCGCCGGCTTGCACCTGCGATTTTTGCCTTTTCCATGGCTCTTGTCCGCTTATCTTCCAGCGTTGCCGCTCGATGTGATCGGGAGAATTTCACGGGCGATCTCGCGCGCCCTTTGAAGCTCGGCGACCATTTCGTCGAGTGGGGGGATGTTATCGTCCCGCTCGATAATGGTCGAAACGGGACCAAACCGGCGAAGCGCTGCGCGGTACAGGTCCCAGACCTCATCACAAACCATCGCGTCGTGCGTATCGATGATGTGGGTCATGTTGTGCTCGTGCCCGGCAAGATGAAACTGCACCACGCGGTCGGGTGGGATCCCATCAATGAATGTCAGCGGATCGTAGTCGTGATTAAAGGCGCTCACAAAAACATTATTCACGTCAAACACGAGCCAGCAGCCCGTCTGCTTCACCATCTCAGACAGGAATTCCCATTCGGGCATTTCGGAGCTGCTGAATTGCACATAGGTCGATACGTTTTCGAGGGCGATGGGACGTTTGAGATAATCCTGAACGTGCTGGATGCGCGCAACGACGTGCGCCAAGGCTTCGCGCGTATAGGGAATTGGAAGGAGGTCGTGAAGATTGATGCCGTGAACCCCCGTCCAGCAGAGATGGTCGGAAACGAATGCCGGCTCGACCCTGTCTGCCAGCGCTTTCAAATCGCGCAGATAGTCATCATTGAACGGCGCCGTCGATGCAATTGAAAGCGAGACGCCGTGAAGGACGACGGGGAAGCGCGCGCGGATGCGGTCGAGCATCACGAGCGGCTGCCCGCCTGGTACCATATAGTTTTCCGAGATCGCTTCGAACCAATCGATGGGAGGGTCGCCCTCAAGAATGTCGCTGTAATGCTGGGCACGCAGACCTAGTCCAAACCCGAGGTAGGGAGGACGCTCATCGCAGACGCGCTGTTTAGCCGTCCGCTTTGAGGGATCGCGCCGTTGTGATGCCGTTGGCATTTTAGGAACCTCGAAACGCTTGATCGAACGGCGACGTTACGTCGGCTTCCAGCTCAGGGCCGATCGACGGCCGTCACCATCCATCCCAGTCCCCATTTGCGCATGACTGTCACCATACGACCTTTCCAGCAGCGCATCCAGCGAGACAGGCCCGGGCCCATAGACGGCGAGCCATCCGAACATGCTGAGATAGGATACTTCCTCAAAACCAAGCAACGTTTCAAGCGAGTCGACCTGAACCCATTTCGCTGAGGCGATTGCAACGGCCATCACAACCACGAGCGGCACGGCAGCGATCCGCGTGAAAAGGCCCAGGAGTAAAAGCAGGCCGCCGAAAAACTCAACGCCTGACACAAACGGCGTCAGAAATTCCGGATAAGGGATGCCCCAACCAGCGAAATTCTCAATCATCTTGGGAAGAGCGTGCAATTTTCCCCAGCCGCTCCATAGAAAAACCCAGCCAACGACGATTCGAGCAACAAGGGGACCCATCCATAAAAAATAGCGGGCAAGCCTGCTGGGCCACATAATAAGAAGATTTACGGCAGAACTCATGACCCGCATTTTGCCGTGTAAGACGAAGCGCATTTGAACAGCCTCCTATCGGCCTTTCAAATGGCCGGCAACCGCAAAGAGCCTCCTTAGAAGCTCCCAGTTACCGGACATTCGTTTTCACACTGTGAAAAGTTACGGATGAGGCTAGGCAAGGTTTCAGCGCAACATTTTCAACGAGTGTGCCAGCCCGCAGGGCTACGGGCGACGCGACCAAAACAGGAGCGCCTTCCCGGTAAATGCCGCTTTCTGATCGCGTCCGCAAAACCAGTTGGCCGAATTCTGCGTTCTCATGACGCGTGAAATTTGTTGGGACCGGCTCGGCTGCTTGGTGGCCAATCCGGCTTGGAGATTTGCATTGAATTTGACGGGTGAACGGGGGCATCGTCTTGAAATCGCTGTCGTAGGGTCTGGAATCTCCGGGCTGTCGGCCGCATGGCTGCTTTCCCAGACGCATGGGGTCACTGTCTACGAGGCGGACGGCCGGATCGGTGGGCACTCCAACACGGTGGATGTCGTTGCGGGCGGCAGGTCGATTGCGGTCGATACGGGCTTCATCGTCTATAACGAACCCGCCTACCCCAATCTCACCGCGCTGTTTGCGGCTCTTGGCGTTGCGACCGCCGCCACCGACATGTCGTTCGCCGTCTCCCTCGATGGCGGGGGATATGAATATGCGGGCTCCGATTTCGCAGGCCTGTTGGCCCAGCCAACCAACCTGATGAGGCCGCGGTTCTGGGCGATGCTGCGCGACATCACCCGGTTTTATCGCAACGCCGAGCGCGATCTTGCGCAGTTGGGCGATCTCGATCTCGATAGCTACCTTGATCGGGAAGGCTATAGCCGCCATTTCCGCGAAGATCATCTGTATCCGATGGCTGCCGCGATCTGGTCGACCCCGGCGATGGATGTTGGCCGCCATCCTGCTGCGTCGTTCATCCGCTTCTGTGCAAACCATGGGCTACTGCAGATAACAGGCCGCCCGGTCTGGCGCACGGCGCTTGGCGGCAGCCGCAAGTACGTCGCACGGCTCACGGCGCCGTTTGTTGCCGGCATTTGCAGATCGACGCCCGTGGTGAGCGTCCGGCGGGAGGCAAACGGCGTGGAGATCGTCGATGGCCGCGGGGGAAGCCGCCGGTTCGATGCCGTCGTCATGGCGTGCCACGGGGACACGGCGTTGAGCCTGCTGGCCCACCCCAGTTCGGACGAGCGCCGCCTCCTAGGTGCCATTCGCTATACCCGCAACGAGGCTGTCCTTCACGGCGACCCAAGCTTTATGCCGAAGCGGCGGGCTGCATGGGCGAGCTGGAATTATGTGGCCGGTCCGCAGGACGAGACCCGGCACCTTTCCGTGACTTACTGGATGAACCGCCTCCAGCCGCTAGGCAACGCGCCGCAGCTGTTTGTCACGCTCAACCCGGCTCGCGAACCTCGTTCCGGCACGATTCTGCGCACCGATATCTACGAACATCCAGCCTTCGATATCCAGACCCTTCATGCGCAAAAGCATCTGTGGACGCTGCAGGGACGGCAGAATACCTGGTTCTGCGGGGCCTATTTCGGTGCAGGTTTTCATGAAGACGGTCTGCAGGCCGGGCTCGCCGTAGCTGAAGATTTGGGGGGCCGTAAACGCCCTTGGCAGGTGCCAAACGACAGCTCCCGGATTTACCGCAAGCCGGTCGTCGCTTCGCCGTTTCGAGCCACAGAGGTGTTGTCGTGACCCCAGCACCCGCTTCCGCGCTCTATCCCGGTTATGTCGTCCATGTCAGGCGGCGTCCGCGTGTTCACAAGCTCGGCTATAAGATCTATTCCCTTCTGCTCGATCTCGACGAACTTGAGACCTTGGATGCCGAACTGCGCTGGTTTTCACTCGACCGCTTCAACCTGTTTTCATTTTATCGCCGTGATCGGGGCGACGGCAGCGGACGCGATCTGAGGGTCCAGGTCGAGGCCGCGATGACGGCGGCGGGCCTTGTACCTGACGGTGGCGCTATCCGCCTGCTCACCATGCCGCGCGTGCTCGGGTGGGGGTTCAATCCGCTCAGCATCTTCTTTTGTTACAATCGCGCTGGTGCTGCGACGGCGATCCTATGGGAGGTCGACAACACGTTTGGCGAGCGCCACGGCTATCTCATTCCGGTTGACGAGGCAGCTGGCGGTACGATCCATCAAACCTGCGCCAAGCGGCTCTACGTCTCGCCGTTCATGGACATGGACCTCGCCTATTCCTTCAAAGTGCGCCCGCCCGGCGAAAAGCTGGCAATCGGCATCGATGTGTCGGATGCGGCGGGCCTGCTCTTCATCGCACGCCACGTCGCGGACCGGGTTGAACTGACGGACGCTGCGATGTTGCGCGCCTTCTTCACGCTGCCGCTGCTGACGCTGCGCGTCGTCGGCGGCATTCATTGGGAAGCGCTCAAAATCTGGCTCAAGGGCATGGCGCTTCGCCGCCGCCCTCCCCCACCTGACCTGCCGATTTCCCTCGTTTCTCCGATCGCACCTCAACGAAAGCATCCGACCTCATGAGCAATCAAGACGAAGGGACACTGGATCGCGCGACGGCGATTTATGCGCCACCGCACGCGCAGGCAGACGGCGTTGGCGCGCGGGTGTTGCAGGTCGTGTTGAGCGGGTTGCACTATGGCTCCATTCGCATTGTCTTACCCTCAGGCCGCGAACTGCGAGCCAGCGGCCACGAACCCGGTCCGGATGCGATGGTTCATCTGCGCCGCTGGCGGGCGCTACGCCGCCTTTTGTTGGGCGGCGATCTTGCGTTTGCCGAAGCGTGGATCGACGGCGACTGGACCAGCCCCGACCTGACAGCTGTGATGCAGTTGGGCACGCGCAACTCGGCTGCGCTGGCCGGCGCGCTCAACGGATCGCTCGCGTTGCGCATCGCCAACCGTGCGCGTCACGCTCTCAACGCCAATACCCGGCGCGGCAGCCGCCGCAACATTGAAGCTCACTACGACCTGGGCAACGATTTCTACCGGCTCTGGCTTGATCCATCGATGCTCTATTCCTCGGCGCTCTGGCGCGACGGCGCACTCAATCTGGAACAAGCCCAGCGCAGCAAACTTGACCGCATCTGCGAACTGTTGCGGCTTGAGGGGGGCGAGCGTGTGCTCGAAATCGGCTGCGGTTGGGGTGCACTTGCGTTGCGGCTGGCGCACCACCACGATGCCCACGTGACCGCCCTGACACTGTCACCGTCGCAGTTGACCTTTGCGGGCGCGCTGGCTGGCGAACATGGCGTCTCTTCCATGGTAGACCTCCGCCACGAGGACTACCGCGACGTCCAAGGTCAATTCGACCGCATCGTATCAATCGAGATGTTCGAAGCCGTCGGCGAGGCGTATTGGAGGGACTATTTCGCAACCATCGCGCGGTGCCTGAAGCCTGGCGGCACGGCTGTGCTGCAAGTGATCTCGATTGCCGAAGACCGCTACGAGGGATACCGGCGCGGGACTGACTTTATTCAAAAGCACGTCTTTCCGGGCGGATTTCTGCCCTCGAAAACTGCACTTAAGAGCGAAATCGATGCGGCAGGCTTGACGCTTACCGCGGCCGAATATTTCGGACAATCCTACGCGCAAACGCTTGCAGAGTGGCGGCGGCGCTTTCACACTCATTGGCCGGAAATTTCCCAACAGGGCTTCGACGACCGGTTCCGGCGGCTGTGGGACTACTACCTTTGCTATTGCGAGGCCGGCTTCCGCGAAGGGTCGGTCGACGTCGGGCTCTACACGATCAAACACGCGCCGAAGGGATAGATTGAAGAGATTTGCGAAAACCCTTCGTCCGGTGAAATACCCAGGCGTCCCGGCGCAAGGTAAAATGGATCAAGCAACGCGCCAGCCGCATCGCCGACGATGTGAGACTTTCCCATTGTGGGCGTACTGAGCTCACGCGGTAAAGATCCAGCTTGTCGACAACCTTTCCATCGGCACGAGAGGCCGTCGGAAGCCGATTAGTCGTGCGGCCATTTCCAGTTACATCGGAGGCGTAAGGCCGTCTTGACCGACGAAAACGCGTTTGGCGTCGAATCGATCTCCGTCCACAGCGGTTACAACGAAGACCTTGGCGCCGATCTTTACGACCGAAGCATCAGTCACAGCTACCGTGACGATGGGAGCGGTCGGAGGAACCGTAATATCGATGCTCTTGCCGTCTCCGAAGGTCACAGTGAGCATCTTCGAGCCGTCTGCGGTCAAACCACTTTTTACGGTTCCATTGGTCATTGTGCTTTTGACGGTTGTCTGTGACGTCGCCTTGATAGTGCCGTTGGTCATCGTGCTCTGAACGGTCTTGACACCGCCCTCGGTTGTGTCGGTAATCTCGTCCCAATCGTAATGACCTTCGCCAGTGCCCCGCATGGCCTCCGGGAAGATCAACAC
>JANLYB010000334.1:0-1814 GCA_031365425.1 Hyphomicrobiaceae bacterium | reverse complement strand
CGCTATGGCGGCGATACCGGATTCCAAACCGCAGGGCTGACGGCAGTTGCCGGGATTGCCCCCGCAACGGTTTGGGCTTGCGCGAACGCCGGCTGGATTAATTTTCTTGTAAAGTCGCCCGTGAAGTATGCGGAAGCGGTTGGTAATTCGCTGCGGGGAAGTATTCATTTTTGCAAGAAAGCCGGGGTGATGCCGCGGCTTTCTTGGGTTTTGGGATTCTCATTTTGAGCGATTCGTGATTCTCTTTTGCAGCGTTTTGGTGGCGGGAGGGATCGATGAGCAGGCCGCGCGACGATCGTCAGGTCGAACTATTCCGGCCGGCGCTGGATGCCATCATCGACCTCAGGCACCCGTTGGTGCGGTTGGCCGCTGAGCTCGATTGGGAGTTTGTTGGGGCACGTTTTAGCGCGGTGTACCGGCCCGGGCCCGGGCAGCCGCCACTGCCGACGCGGCTGATCGCCGGGCTCTTGATCCTCAAGCACATGCACAATCTGTCCGACGAGGTGCTGTGCGCGCGCTGGGTGGAGAACCCTTATTTCCAGTTCTTCTGCGGTGAGGCGGTGTTCCGGCACGAACTGCCGTTCGACCGCTCCTCGCTGACGCGTTGGCGCCAGCGGCTGGGCGAGGAGCAACTCGCCGCCCTGCTGCAGGAGAGCCTTTCGGTGGCGCATCGCAGCGGCGCGCTGCAAACCAAAGATCTCGAACGAGTAGTGGTCGACACCACCGTGCAGGAGAAGGTGATCGCGCATCCGACCGACGCCCGGCTCACTCACCGTGCGATCGAGAAGCTGGTCGATCTTGCCAAACGCGAGGGTGTAGCGTTGCGCCAGAGCTATCTGCGCCTAGCCAAGCGGGCTGCGATCATGGTCGGACGATATACCCACGCCCATCAGTTCAACCGCGCCCGCCGCGCGCTCAAGTTCCTGCGCACCCGGCTGGGACGCGTCATCCGCGACATCCGCCGCAAGATCGAGGGCAACGCCGCGCTGGAACAGCGCTTCGCGCCGCTGCTGGATCTCGCCAGCCGGGTGCGGCAGCAGGATCATCGCCAGCGCGGCCCAAAGGTCTATTCGCTGCACGCCCCGGAGGTCGAATGTATTGGCAAGGGCAAGGCCCGCGCGCCTTACGAGTTCGGCTGCAAGGTCTCGGTGGTCACCCCGGTAACGGTGCCCAAAGGCGGTCAGTTCGTCCTTCACACCAAGGCGCTGCACGGCAATCCGTATGATGGCCACACGCTGGAGCCGATCATCGCCGATCTCGAGAGGCGAACCGGCGTCGAAGTACAGCGCATCCATGTCGACAAGGGATATCGCGGCCACAGCTATCCCAACCGCTTCAGGGTCTGGATCTCTGGCCAGGTCCGGCGCGTCACTAAAACCATCCGTCGCGAAATGAAGCGTCGCGCCGCGGTCGAGCCGGTGATCGGTCACCTCAAGGCCGAGCACCGCATGGGCCGCAACCACCTCAAGGGGCGCCACGGCGACCGCATCAACCCCGTCCTCGCCGCCGCCGCATTCAACTTCCACCTGCTGCTACGCTGGTTTGAGCAGATTTTGCATGCCCTGATGCGAGTGCTTCAGTGCATCATCCGCCCGCAGCCATACGTCTATATTTGCGCGAGCCCGAGAACTTCACGGACGGCTACAGAAAACTAACCTGTGTGGCGATCGCAACACGCGAAGCATTTGGTGAGTTTGGCTGCGATAGACGGTCTGATCCTGCCATTTTGGCACGATCGAAGGCGTCCAACTAAACCTACGCATACCGAGAACTGCACTGCTACAGGACCGGATTCAAGCAAGGATGGGTCGATT
>JANLYB010000315.1:0-26525 GCA_031365425.1 Hyphomicrobiaceae bacterium | reverse complement strand
CTGATGTCGCCGGACGGCAAGACGGTGGAAGCGGAAGCTGCCCACGGCACGGTAACCCGCCACTATCGCGAGCACCAGAAGGGCAAGGAAACCTCGACCAACTCGATCGCGTCGATCTTTGCCTGGACGCGTGGTCTTGCTCATCGCGCCAAGCTCGACAACAATCCGGCGCTCGCAAAGTTCGCCGATACGCTTGAAAAAGTGTGCGTCGATACGGTGGAATCGGGCTTCATGACCAAGGACCTCGCGCTGCTGGTTGGCCCCGATCAGAAGTGGCTGTCGACCACGGGCTTCCTCGACAGGGTCGATGAGAACCTCAAGAAGGCGATGGGTGCGTAAGAACTCTCTCCCTGCAAAAGTTTCGACCTGAGGAAGGTCGAAACTTTTCAGTCTGGCGCCCGCGCCGGTGCCTCTTCAGCGCTTCGGCCAGCTCAGGAGCTGGCCGCTCAGTGCGTCAGCGCTCAATCGTCTATTCCAAATAAAACACCCTAATATCGAACGATATCAGGGTTATCTTCCGTTGTGATAATGGTTTGGATTAAGGTGACTACTCTTCGCGGTAGACCTTTTCGCGGCGTTCGTGGCGTTCCTGGGCTTCGAGAGACAGGGTTGCGATAGGCCGCGCCTCCAGGCGCTTCAAGCCGATCGGCTCGCCGGTTTCTTCGCAATACCCATAGCTGCCGTTGTCGATACGCTCAATGGCGGCTTCGATCTTGGCAACGAGTTTGCGCTGACGATCACGGGCCCGCAGTTCCAACGCCCGGTCGGTTTCGGACGTGGCGCGGTCGGTGATGTCGGCGTGCTGCGAGGTGTCATCGTGCAGGCCGGCAAGGGTTTCGCGGGTCTGCTGGATGATGTCGTCGCGCCAACTTGACAGCTTCTTACGGAAATAGGCGCGCTGACGATCGTTCATGAACGGCTCGTCGTCGGTGGGTCGATAGTCCACGGGAAGCCCAGTACTTGCGCGCTTTACCGGGGTTGGAACGGGTTCGGCTCGCTTTTCAGAGCCGGTTTTCGATTTCGAATCTCGTTTGCTCATCGATCCGCCTCTATGAGGCCCTCCCTGTGCGCTGAGCCACTCAAAAGGCTGCACCGCGTGGGCGAGCAAAAATCGTGCCCCGTCTTGCTGTGCGCCTGCGAAACTGTCAAGAAAATCCCACTGTTTTCCAAAGCGTTGTGAAAAACTGACACAAATTGCGCGCGGAGGATTTCTCTTGTTAAGATTGCGCTAATCAATTTAGTACAACTTAGAAGTGTCCAGACGAGAGCCTGGCACCTGCATATTGAAACTGCCCTACTCGCCAGATTTGCCATCCAAATTTCCAACCATTCAGCACTCAACCAAATGAGGTTACCGCGGACTGCACCCCGTGATTATGAGAAGACGAGACGGCGGATAACGCTCCTGCAACCATCGCGAAACGCACAGCTACCGCAAACGCACCCTCCTCCTTGGCGTACGCTCCCTTGCTCCTACGCCAGTTTGCTAAAAGCGGCGTTTCGCTCCACCGTCTCGTACGGCGTATCTTCTGCGCCCAAGCGCCGCCTCCGCCCTCCCGGAGGCGGCGCTTTCGTTCCGTCATGCCGCCAGCGCGCTGCGGCATGCTGGTTGATTGCTCTTGCGGCTCTTGCCCCATAGGGTTAGCCCTCGATTTCCAACCCGGGACGGACGATGAAATTCAAGGGCACCGACAGTTACGTCGCGACGCAAGACCTCAAGGTCGCGGTCAACGCCGCTATCACGCTTGAACGCCCGCTGCTCATCAAGGGCGAGCCGGGAACGGGCAAATCGGTGCTGGCTCACGAGGTCGCGACCGCGCTTGGCGTGCCGTTGATCGAATGGCACATCAAATCGACGACGAAAGCTCACCAGGGGTTGTACGAATACGACGCCGTCTCGCGGTTACGCGACAGTCAGCTGGGCGATGCGCGTGTCGGCGACATCAGGAACTACATCAAGCGCGGCAAATTGTGGGAAGCCTTCACCCATGCCGGCCGCCCCGTGCTGCTGATCGACGAGATCGACAAGGCCGACATCGAGTTTCCCAACGATTTGTTGCAGGAACTCGACCGGATGGAATTCTTCGTCTACGAGACCGGCGAAACGATCAAAGCCCAGAACCGGCCCATCGTCATCATCACGTCCAACAACGAAAAGGAACTGCCGGACGCGTTCCTGCGCCGGTGCTTCTTCCACTACATCAAGTTCCCCGATCCCCAAACCATGCAGGCCATCGTGGAGGTCCATTTCCCGGGCTTAAAGCAGCGGCTGGCCGCTGAAGCGATGCGCATTTTCTACGACGTGCGCGTGGTGCCGGGCATCAAGAAAAAGCCGTCGACTTCGGAATTGCTCGACTGGATCAAGCTGCTACTCAACGAAGACATCAGCGTGGAAACGCTGCGCGAGCAGGACCCGCGCAAGCTGATCCCGCCGCTGCACGGCGCGCTGCTCAAGAACGAACAGGACATCCACCTGTTTGAGCGGCTCGCGTTCTTGACCCGGCGCAAGGGGGAGTAGGCCCCATACGCGCTAAGATAGGCTTCACTTTCTTCTCCCCCTGGGGAGAAGATGCCCGTCGATGCCCCGCATCGCCAGCGACCTACCTCGACGGCAGCCTATCCCCAAGAACTCCGTCAGCCCAGCGAAGGCTGGGGCCCAAGAATCTATCTTTGCGGGAAATTATGACCATCAGACACATGCTATGGTTGATATAATCCGATGGCAGAATAAGCCAGCACTTCGTGCTTAACGAGTGGGAAAATAGCCCATCTCCCCATGTCCTCCGGGGCATATCCACGTTCTTCCCGCAGCATATTCCCACCTCTCCCGGCGCATCTTCGGCGTCTTCCTCAAAGCCTGCGATGGATCGCCGTCACCTGTTGACGGCGGCGGTGTGTGACGGCCTTACCCGCCACCCCAGCCAGTGCGCCCACTGCGCCGGCAGGCGGGTCCAGAAATCGAGGGAGAGGGGGCCGCGGCGGAGGCAGGGGTTGCGGGCGACGGAGTCGCTGGCGTCGATGCCGCGCAGGATGGGGTTAGCGAGTTCCGCGTCCGTGAATATTTGGACACCGATCAGTTTTTCCGCGCAGACGCGCTCGCGCAATTTGGAGCCATGCGCCGCAAGCCAAGACGTGTTCCAAACGTTGACGCCAGCACGTTTTGCCAACGTCACGAGCTGATCACCCTTATTCAAAAACATTGCCTGCGATGGCTTTTCGCCCACGACCCATTGGGCAATTTTAAGGCCGCTTGCGACGTCCCATACGCGAACATTATCATCCATGCCATTGGTGCTCACGAGACGGGTTCCGTCTTGCGAGAATGAAACGGATGATGCGGGGGCGCTGAAATCCCACAAGCGGGCCATGTGTTTGCCGGTTGAAACCTCGTAAACGTGAATGGCGGTATCGCTCATCGTCAGCGCGATGGAGTCGCTCCCCGGACTGAATACATGGCGAACGCCGGAACCTAGGAAATCGGCTTCAAGCTGTATTTTTCTCAACGGTATCCGCTTTTGAACGTCCCAAATCTGAGCGAAGTGAGTGTGAAGAGACAATAGCTGTTTCCCGTCCGGACTCAGTTCAAGCAACTGAGCCGGTTCTTCGAGGTGTTCGATTTGCGCCTGGAGGGCTCCGTCGCCAACTCTCCAGAACTGCAGGCTTCGATCTGCCGCTGCTGTTGCCAGCGCATCGCCTACAAATGCAAACGCCGTAATCTCGCTCCCGGTTTGAGTCAAAATCGAAATCAGTTCGCGGTCGCGTGTCCGCCACAGCCGCGCCTCGCCGGCGGTGCTGAGCGTAGCGAAATGTTGCCCATCACTACTAAATGCGAAACGCCGCAATTCTTCAGCCCCGGTTTCTAATTTCAAGACTGGCCGCGCCGTTTCGCGCTCCCATACCTTGACATCCCCTCCCGCGTGCACGCTGGCGATCAACTGAGCATTCGGGCTAAGGTGCGCATCGATGAGGGTCGCCTCGCCGGTTTCGATCCTTGCGACGGGTTCGCCGTCCCGCGCATGCCAGACGCGGATGCTTCGATCACTGAGCGGGCTAATAAGTAGAGTGCGCTCGCGATCGATCGCGAGATCTTGCTGCATCTCATTTTGAGAACCGACTTCGACTTCGACCGGTGGACCATCCCATCTCCAAATCTTCGCAGCGCCATCCAACGACCGAGTGAGCACGTATTGCTGATCATCACTGAAGGCCGCTGACTGAACGATATCAATGTGACCCAGCAGTGCCACATATTCGCGGCCTGTCTCTGCGTTCCATATTCGCGCAGAAACATCGCCATCGCCCGTGAAGAATGACCCTATGGCAGTGATTACAAAGCCTCCGCTGGGAGAAAACTCCGCCCAATTCACACTGCCTCGCGCCTGGAGCGTGTGCAGCCTTGCACCCGACTGAGCGTCCCAGATAACCGCAGTCTGGTCTACCGATGCTGTCACGATCCGCGTGCCGTCGGGCGAGTAGGTGCCGGATCGGATTGCGGAGTCGTGCCCTTCAAACACTCTTATCGAACGGCCAGTTGCTGCATCCCAAGTCCGCGCGGTGCCATCTGACGCCGTCGTTAAAATCTGAGATCCATCCGGACTAAAGAATGCGGTATTGAGCCCACCCTCATGACCGGAAAGAACAGCGATCGGGATCGCATCGCCCATTCTCCAAACGATTGCAGTATTATCGACTGAAGCCGTCACAACATGCCGCCCATCGTGGCTGAATGATACCCACGTAATTGCGGCGCTGTGCCCGTCGAATTGTGCAAGTTGACGAAATGAACCCCATTCGAAGACGCGAGCAACGTTCCGACACGCCGTCACAATGTATTTTCCGTCGCGACTGAACTGTACCGCTGACAAACTGCCATCGTGCGCATCGAGCAGGGGTCTAAGATCAATCTCCGGTTTGTCATCGGACTGGCCGGTCTCGGGAATCCAGGAGCGTGCGACCTCATCAGATCCGAGCGTAAGAACGCGCGAGCCGTTAGGACTAAAAAAGGCATACGTTGCTTCAATGCTTCTTATTTGCCGGTCTTGGAATGCGGCCCCCGCCAACATACCCTCTAGGCCACTCGATAAGTGCGCCATGGGCAACGCACCTTGAGCCGGGAACGCCTGCAATGCATACCGCATTGCCTGATCAGTCCGCTTTTCGTTGAGCGCTGTATTTGCGAGACTCATGTAAACGTTGATCTCGCGCATTTCGGTCAAATACGCCTGCCGCAGGCCATAGCCGAAAAACGCCAGCATCAGCGCCGCAATGCCCCAAAGTAAACGCCCAGCGCGGCGCTGCGTGCGGGCGGTTTCGTTTACCGCCGCCTCTGCCTGCGCGACGGCGGCGAGCCGGTCCGCCTGGGCTGCCTGCGCGTCCTTGGCGGCCTGCTCCGCCCGTTCGGCTTCGGCCTTGGCCTGACGCGCCGATTCTTCCGCAGCATGGGCAAGCCTTTCCCGTTCGGCGAGCGCGTGGGCAGCGGCGCTGGCGCGCGAAGCCTCGGCAGCCTCGCTCTCCGCAATAAAATCCAGATGGAGCGCATTCAGCGCCGGAGCATCCTTAGGCCGCCGTGCCGCCCAGGCTTTGGCTTCGGGAACGGCGTCTCCCGACAGCAGCCGGTTGGCGGGCCGCCCCGCTTCGGCCCATTCCGACGCGCGAGCCAGCAAGCGGGTGTGTTCGCGCAACCAGCTAAGGTCGGATTTCAGCGCGCGGATCAGGCCCTTGATGCCCGCCGTGAACGAGCGGGGCTTGCCGTCCTCCAGTGGGTCGAAGCGGACGTAGTTGAGGGCGGCGAGTGCCGTGGGTGCTGGTTGCGCGCCCAGCGGCGTGACGAGCACCGGCACGATGCGCTTGGTCAGGCGGACGGCCTCGTCCACCTCCCACTGGCAGACCTCGGACTTGGCCGAGGCGGGCGAGAGCAGAAATACGACGGTATCGCTATCGGCAATCAGCGCGCCGAGCCGCTTCTTCCAGTCTTCGCCTTCGATGATGGAGTGGCGGTCTATGGCGATGTCGAACGCGCCGTCGATTTCAAGCCCGCCAGCCAGTTCGGCGGCGAAGTCCAGATCGGCACGCGAATAGGAGATGAACAGGCGCAACCGGCCCGTTTCCACCCCCACTGGCGCCCCAGAATCCATCCGCGTTACCGCAATCGCCTAAAATATCAGTGTGCGATGCTAACACCGGCAAACAGTGAAGTGAAGGCCAGGGGACTTGTCCCCTGGACCCCGCGCCTTCGGTTCCACTAAAAAGGTGGGTCCAGGGCCGAGGCCCTGGTCTAAGCGAAGCCAATCCAACTCCACTGCTGTCCCGGACAAGTGCGCGCCTTTGCGCACGCAGATCCGGGATCTTTTCCACTCACCATGAGGTAAAGACCCCGGATGAGCCTCGCGCTGCTGACGCGCGCAAGTCTCTCCGGGGACACAGTAGGGGGGGCCTGCGTCAGCGTCCGCCGCGTTCCTGGTCGCGTTGCCAGTAGACGAACAGGACGGTGACGAGCGCGGTCAAGACCATCGTGGCCTGGATGTCGGGGCGGTTGATGAAGGCCAGCCAGACGTACCACGCCTGAACCGTGGTTCCCTTGGACTGCAGGAAGCCGCTGCTCACCATCAGGGCCAGCGCCACGGCCATCGTCAACGCGACGGCGGCGACCACTTGAAGTCCGCGTTTGAGCGGCTTGGCGACCTGCATCTTCTTGCCGGGCATAATGAGAGTGGTCTTGTCGCTCATGGGGACCTCCTGCGCGAATTGCATTGAAGGGAGAATATATCTGATTCGTGAGCGATTCCGGCAAGATACCTCAGAACGCCCCATTGCGGGCCTTCGATTTCGTCCCCTGTGGCTGCGACGCACTTGAGTCTTGGGCGTAGCTTGCGCTAGCAAGCGCTATGAGCAAGAAACCGATTCTGCCGCCTGAGGATCCGCCCGGTCCGGGCTTTGAAGCCATTCCGCTGAAGAAGGCGCTCGAGGAGCGCTATCTGGCGTATGCGCTGTCGACCATCATGCACCGTGCGCTGCCCGACGTGCGCGACGGGCTTAAGCCCGTGCACCGGCGCATTCTCTATACAATGCAGACGCTCAATCTTGAACCGCCGTCGAGCTTCATGAAGTGCGCCCGCATCGTCGGCGAAGCGATGGGTAAATATCATCCGCACGGCAACGTCGCGCTGTATGAAGCGATGGTGCGGCTCGCGCAGGATTTCTCGCAGCGCTATCCCCTCGTCGATGGGCAAGGCAACTTCGGCAACATCGACGGCGATAACGCGGCTGCCGACCGCTACACGGAAGCCCGGCTCACGGACACGTCCGCCGATATTTTGGCCGGCCTCAACGAGGACGCGGTCGATTTCCGGCCGAACTACGACGAGAAGGAACGCGAGCCGGCGGTTCTGCCAGCCGCTTTTCCCAACATTCTCGCCAACGGGTCGTCTGGCATCGCGGTGGGCATGGCGACCAACATCCCGCCGCACAATGCGGATGAGTTGTGCCAGGCTGCTCTGCACCTCATCAAACATCCCAATGCCTCCATCGAGAAACTCGTCGAGTTTGTGCAGGGGCCGGATTTCCCAACCGGCGGGGTGATCGTCGAAACGCGCGAATCGATCATCGAGTCGTACCGGACCGGACGCGGCGGGTTCCGTCAACGCGCGCGCTGGACGAAGGAAGATACCGGGCGCGGAATGTGGCAGATCGTTGTCACCGAAATTCCATATCAGGTGCAGAAGTCCAAGCTGGTTGAGAAGCTGGCCGAGCTGCTCCAGGACAAAAAGCTGCCGCTGTTGGGCGACGTGCGCGATGAAAGCGCGGAAGAAATCCGCCTCGTGCTGGAACCCAAGGCGCGCACGGTCGATCCGCTCGTGTTGATGGAGAGCCTGTTCAAGCTGACCGAGCTTGAAGTGCGGTTCGGCCTCAATATGAACGTGCTGTCGGGGGGGCAAATCCCCAACGTGCTGTCGCTCAAAGAGGTGCTGCAGCAGTGGCTCGAGCATCGCGTCGAGGTGCTGGTGCGGCGCTCCAAGCACCGGCTCGCCAAGATCGAGCACCGGCTTGAAGTGCTCGACGGCTATCTGATCGCGTATCTCAATCTGGATGAAGTAATCCGGATCGTGCGCTACGAGGACGAGCCCAAAGCGGTGTTGATCGCAAAGTTCAAGCTGTCGGACGTTCAGGCCGAAGCGATCCTCAACCTGCGCCTGCGGTCGCTGTCAAAGCTTGAAGAAGTCGAAATCCGGGCTGAGCACGACAAGCTGTCGGCTGAACGCAAAGGCATCCTCGAACTGCTCGGGTCGGACGACCTGCAGTGGTCGCGGATTACCGAAGAAATCAAAGCGACGCGCGAGCGCTACTCCAAGAAGACCAAGCTCGGCGCGCGCAGGTCCACCTTCGAGGACGCACCGACCATCAACGTCGATCTCAACGAAGCGATGATCGAGAAAGAACCCATCACAGTTATCTTGTCCGACAAGGGCTGGATCCGCTCGATGAAGGGCCATCAGGACGATCTATCGAAGCTCGACTTCAAGCAGGGCGACAGCCTCAAGCGCGCCGTCAAGTGCTCGACCACCGACAAGCTGATCGTGCTCGCGACTAACGGACGGTTGTATACGCTTGAAGCCAATGCGCTGCCGGGCGGACGCGGACATGGCGAACCTGTACGGCTCATGGTCGACATCGAAGAGACGAGCGATTTCGTCGAGATGTTCGTCTATCAGCCGGGGCGCCGCTTGCTGATCGCCTCGACCGCGAGCTACGGCTTCGTCGTGCCGGAGGAAGAGGTGATCGCCTCGACTCGCAAGGGCAAGCAGGTGCTCAACGTCTCCGAAGGCGAGGAAGCGCGCTGCATCGTGCCGGTGGATGGCGACATGGTTGCCACCGTCGGCGACAACCGCAAGCTGCTCGTGTTCCCGCTATCTGAAGTCAACGAAATGAACCGCGGCAAGGGCGTGATTCTCCAGCGCATCAAGGACGGCGTGTTGTCGGACGTGCGCGTGTTCGCTTCCGATACCGGGCTCACCTGGCTCGACAGCGCGGGCCGCACGTTCATGCTCGCTGGCAACGATCTCGCGGAATGGGTGGGCCAGCGCGCGCAGGCGGGCAAGGTCGTGCCTAAAGGCTTCCCCCGCAGCAATAAGTTCGGCCCGGCGTTTTAGAGGGCGGGCGGGCTTGGGGGCAATTTAGCACCGGCTCAAGCACGATTGGACGGCGAGGAAGCAGCTTGATTGGGCGGCTTGGAGCTGGTCGGAGCGGTTCTGAAAGCTGTTGTTGCCCTGGTCGCAGCCCATGCGCTCCAGGCTGCACTGAGAGCGGCAGACGGAGCGTTCGGACTGCTGGCGATTTTCGCCTTCGACGCGCCCTGGATCGGCTGACGAACCGGCACGCTTGCGTTTGCGCGGCTTGGGATTCTTTGGCTCATCGTCCGCTTTTTCGGCGGTATCGGGCTTTTTAGCCGTGCTGGTGGAGAGGTTTACTTTGGTATCGGCCCAGAGCTTCTGAAAATTGCCATCAGACTTCTGGGCGGCGTGTGCGGGATATTGGAGGCTCGCAAAAACGAGTGCCCAGACGAGGCAGATCAAACTGGCGAGAAAAAGCGCGGCGCGGGTCATTATTCTAGGTTGTCCAAGAAGGGCTAAGGGACGATCTAACGCCGATCAGCGCAGTTGGTTCCCTATGAGTGCCTTGTGTTTGCCGCCTTGCAATGTATCGGTGCAAAATAGGTTACGCCATACGGGATCCCTCATGCCGACGATACTGCCGGACCTGCCCAAAGTCGAAGCGGCCATCATCGAAATCACCAATACGGTGCGTGTGGAGGCCAAGCTCGGAGCGGTGACCATCAGCCCGCAGTTGACGGCGGCGGCGCGGGCATATGCGGCGCTGCTCGCGAAATCCGGGCAATTCAGCCACGACGCCGACGGAAGGCTGGAAGACCGGACCCAGCGCGCGGGTTATGAGCATTGCACCATCGCCGAGAACCTTGCGCTTCACCAAGACAGCCGCGGGTTTCAGTCGCGAGCGCTGGCGGTCTCGGCAATGGAGGGGTGGCTCAACTCGCCGGGCCATCGCAAGAACTTGATGACGGCTGAGATAACGGAGATCGGGGTCGCGGTCGCCAAGGCGCCCGATAAGGATCCGAAATACATCGCGGTCCAGTTGTTCGGGCGGCCCCAATCGATGGCCATTTCGTTCCAGGTTTCCAATACGTCGAGCGAGCCGGTGTCGTTCAGTTTCAGCGGGAAATCGCGCGAACTCACGCCGCACATGGCGATCACCATGCATTCGTGTTCGGCTGGGCCGCTCAGCTTCGAAAAGAAGGGCGCGAAGGCGTTTACCGCGCGTTATGACGCCGCCGACGGTACGAATTACGTGGTGTCAGGTGCGGCAGGGGCTGGGCCGCTGAAGGTCGATGTGTCCAAGCGGCAAACCGTGAAGTGAACTACGTCACGGCAAGGGTTCCAGCGATCAGGGCCAGCGCACCGGCCAGCACGCCGGGCGCAAGCTTGCGGCCGCGCAGAAAGAATACGGCTAGACCAACAGCGAATGCGCCGACGCGGACGCCGGGTGGCAATTTTCCCAGTGCCCCGGCGGGGAACAACGTCAGGCGCATGACGAGGGCTGCGACCAGGGCGGTTGCCACGGCGCGGACCCAGGAAAACAGCGGGCTTTCGACATCGAGGTCGCGGCCCAGCACAACGCCGAGCCAGCGCCACGGTTCATGAAACACCACGGCCATGCCGAGCAGGATCAGGTAGCCCCACAGGCCCTCAGGAAAAGTGGTGGCTGGAAAAGTGGTCATGCGCGCTTCCTCCCTGCAAGGAAGGCGATCGTGCCACCGACGAGGCCGGTCAGCAGGAGGTCGAAACCGGGGGCTGCAATGAACATGACCGGCCCCAGCACTGCGCCCGCTCCCAAGGCCCACCAGTCCATGGATTGCCGGGCATTCAAGACGAGCGACATGGCAAAATACATAGGCGTCATGAAGAGCAGGGCGGACGTCAGCAGCGGGGGCACGACGCCTGCGACGAGATAGCCGACGATCGTGCCGACGAGCAGGCACATCACGAGTGCCGAACCCATGCCGAGAAAATACGGCATGCGCAGCCGCTCGGGGAGTTGGGGCAGGCGGCGATAGGCTTCCGCCCATCCGGTGATGGCGACGAAGTGAGAGGCCAGCGCGTATTGCCACCGCCGCGTCGCGGGACCGCGCAGGAGCGGCATGACCGTGACGGTCATGGGCAACAGCCGGATGGCAGTCAGCATGACGGCGAACGTGCCGCCGAGCAGCGAGGAGCCGCGCGCCAGTTGATCGACGAGGACGACCTGGGACGGTGTGGCGAACAGGACCACCGACATGAACGCCGTATGGCCAAACTGGATGCCCGCATCGTGGGCCAGCGCGCCGAAGCCTGCGCCGGTTGCCGACAAGATGAGGGCCGGGATCTCGGCTGAAATCTTGAAGCCATGGGCGTAGGCTACGCGCTCGCTCGCACCCTCTGTCCAGGCGGGCGCGTCCGGCCGGACATCCGGCGCAGCGCCGGGGCCGGGTGGTGCTGGTGGTGCCAAATCGTCCAAGCGTTCGACGCCTTCGTTGGGGGATGCCGGGGAGGTGAGGCGGTCACAATAACCGATATTGCCTCCGCGCCAAATGCTTAGACTGAGACGTTCGGCTATCCGGTCCGGGCCGGGCAGCCGATTGCACGCCGTGAAGGGTGACCGGCAGAACGCGATTCCGCTTGCGCGGAATGGCCGGAATCACGCCCAACGTGATCATTTTGCAACGACACTCTCAACCATCTGACATTGCGTGTTTTTTGGGCGATCTACTGTGTCATGGCGATTGGGATGCCGAGCGGACCTTCGCAAATCACCTTGACATCCCGGCACCGCAAAACACCAATCATTTGCAGCGTCAGCTGTGAATTTTTTAGTGGTTAGTGGAGTGCGGTGGGCATGTCGCTTTTTTTTGACGTTGCAGCTCATATTTTACGCGCCGTTTTGGCAGTCAGCATCGGTTTTATCGTCATTTTAGGCTGCTCCGGGCCCAGCCGCGCTGCAGACCTAGCCGCGCTCAAGACGGCCATTTCAGAAGCCGGTTTTCGCGCCATCTATCCTCCCACTTCGGGCGAGGGGGCCGGCATGATCTATCGTGACGTCACCGATGATCAGGGAAAGAGGTTTCGCGATATCGTTTGTGACTACGCATTCCGCACGCCGCCCAAAGATGCGGCCGTCGTTGTGGCCAGTGAGAGCTACAAGGAGGAATGGACCGGCGGGCTCAAAGTGAGTTTCCTTCCCGAGATGGCCGGCAAAGTCGATCTGACCGCCGAACTCACCGGGGGAAAGCTGCGGTCTTATGAAGTCGTCATCGACCAAGTCGGAACGCGAAGCATCCCATCGGGAGAAAACAGGCTGCTCACGGACAGTTGCCGCAATCGCATGGTTGGCGCAGACGGCAAACTGGTCACGGCCGGCGGGCCTTATTTTGCTGTGTTTAAATCCGCAAGTTCTGACACGCTCGTTTATAAATTCAATTTCGCAGACAATTTTAAAGCCAATATGGACTTGGTTGTTCAGAAATTGGCCAAGCTCAACGCCAATTTCGACTATAAGGCAAAGGGCGACAATTTA
Source organism: Hyphomicrobiaceae bacterium (assembly GCA_031365425.1). Classification (GTDB taxonomy): domain Bacteria; phylum Pseudomonadota; class Alphaproteobacteria; order Rhizobiales; family Hyphomicrobiaceae; genus JANXVY01. Next base: position 13,904 of record JANLYB010000315.1, on the reverse strand, counting down.
CTCGAAATCACTCCGAAGAAGGGCAGATTTGTCTTTGGCTGGAATGCCAAGCAACTCAACTTTCTTTCAGATCTTGGCCTGACAAAGTGAGTATGCGGGCGCAAATGGGGTGGTTTATGCGTATTTTTAGTGCTTTTCGTATTGCATGCATTGGATTGACGGCCAGCGCTCTCACCGGCTGCGGCGGCGGCCCTGTCCCGAGCGCTTCGGTGCAAGCAGAAAGATATCGCCTCGTCGCGCAGTCAACATTCAGAAAAGCCGTGCTGGACCGCTATAGCGCCACGGCTCTTCCCAGGCCTTCGTCGCTCTACTCGGCCGGCTTCGTCTACGCGCATGACAAGGACGCCGATGGGAATGCGTTTACCAAGGACATTTGCGAGAACTTGTTCCCGAAGGGTTTGCGCACGTTGCCGCTGTCGGACGTGAATGAAGTTTCGGTCGTGCGTTCGCGTTCGGACGGCACGCTGCTGAATAACCTGTTCGGAGCGTCGTTTACCCAGGCCAAAGACGCCAGCGTCGAGATCGCGCTGCGCGGGGTGGAGGAGCAGCGTGTGCCAACGGTGTCGTTGCGCGCTTCGCTGATCGATCAAAACTGCCGCGATGTCGTGCGCAATCTCCTCATCGCCGAGGCCGCGAAGCCCAAGCAAATGCGCATGCGGATCTTTGTGGTCATGCGGGCCGTAAAAGCGCGCGACATCTATTTTGACATCGCCTTCAAAAGTGCGACGGACGCCAATGCTGCACTGGGCGTCATTTCAGGAAAGTATGAGGCGGCGATTCTGTCAGAGATCAAGATTCGCGCACGCCCCATTCCCGGATTCTTGAGCACCTCCGAGGCTTGGGCATTCGGCATCAATCCTGTGGACGTCAGTGAAATCCTGCCTGCGGCACAAAACCAGATCCGGCTGGTGCCTGTCGCTTCGCATAAGGGCCGAGCCGTCACTCAGCTCAGCATGCTGCAGTGAGTGATGCCGGTCTGGCGCGGACTAATCCGCCTTGAGGGCGAGGCAGTTGATGGACTGGCGGATGAGTTGGACGCACATGGCTTGGGCGGAGGCTTGATCGAAGCCTGAGAAGCGGGCGCGGTAGAGCATCTTGTCGCCCAGCTTCACGGTATGGCGCACTGGCGCATAGCCAGCGAGGATCGGGGCCTGGGACTGGACCTGGGTCAACTGCTTGTCGGCTTCGACGGCGCTCGCGTAAGCACCGATCTGGATTTCAAAGCCTTTGACGGCGGGGGCCGTTGCCTGAACGGGGGATTCGGGGCCTTTAAGGCGGTAGCTCGGTTGGGACATCGGTGCGGGGGCGTTTTGCGAGAGCGCCGCGAGCTGGGCGCCCAAAGACGAGGGCGGGCGGGCGGGTTCGACCGGAAGCGCGACTTGCTGGGGTGCCGATGAGGCAGGCTCTTGAGCCGGCTGAATGTTCTGGGCGAGGCCCGCCATCTGGGATTCAAAGCTCGACGGCTGGCGCACGCCTTTGGCCGCGGACGGCGCCGTTGCCGGTGCGGGCGCTGCCACGCGAGATTTGATGGCGTCTGCCAGATTGGGCGCGGCGGACGCCTGGGCGTAAGGCGCAGGTTTGGGGGCCACCGCCTCGGGGGCCGGAACAGGTTCAACGGGGGCTGGTTGGGCAGCACTGGCGACGTTGACGGGTCGGACTTTGGCCACCTCGATTTTGAGCGCTGGCGGCTGCGGGGCTTGGGTTGCCATTTCGGCAGGTGCAGCGGGCGCGAGGGCTGGCATTGGTGCAGGTTGGGGTGCCGGGGCTGCCGCCACTTGAACAGGTGCGGGCTTTGTTTTCTTGGCTTGCTCAGCGGCTTTGGCTTCGGCGCGCGCGACCAAGATAGGCTTGCGGGTCTTGACGGTCGAGGCTTTCGCCATGGCTCGCGTCAAGGCAACGCGCATTTGGGCATTGCGCGAGCCAGCCGTTTCGCCGCCGAAAATCGCGCCGATCAGGTGCTTGCCGTCCATCTGCAGCGAGGAGACGAGATTGAAACCGGAGGCGTGGGTATAGCCGGTTTTGATGCCGTTGATGCCCGGCATCTGGAGCATGAGGGTGTTGTGGTTGCGGAAGGTCGAGCCGTTGTAATTATAGGAGCGGGTCGAAAACAGCGGGAAGTAGCGCGGGAAGTCGTCGTACAGGCGCACGCCCAAGGTCGTCATGTCGCGCGCGGTCGTGAGCTGGTTGGAATTGGGCAAGCCCGACGCGTTCTGGAAGGTTGTCGATTTCATGCCGATTTCGCGGGCTTTGGCGGTCATCAGCTTGGCGAAGTTGGCTTCGGTGCCACCAATGTGTTCGGCGATGGCGATGGCGATGTCGTTGGCCGACTTGGTGATGAGCGCGAGGATGGCGTCCTCAAGCGCGATTTCATCGCCCACTGCGAGTTCGAGCTTGGATGGCGCGGCATTGGCGGCGGCCTGGCTGATCTTGATCTTGGTCTTCATCGACGCGCGGCCATGCTCGATGGCATCGAACGCCAGATAAAGTGTCATCATTTTGGTGAGCGAGGCTGGATAGCGGGGCTCGTTAGACTCCTGGTCGGTGAGCGCGGCACCAGTATTGGCATCCATGATAAAGAGCGAGTGCGCGCCGCCTGCGTGGGCGTTGGTGACAGCCACGTTCGCGACGGCGAACATCGCGATGAGTGGCAGACACGTCGAAAAAGCTTTCTGCACCGTCGCGATCATGAAAACCGATTGCCCTCTTCTGGTCTGCTACGGCGGAAATTGCCGCGCAGTGCCCCACCCCACGACGCCAAATCACAAAATTACACAGCACTGCTTATTGCGAGGCAAAAGCCGTCGTTTTTAGGCAACTTTGCGGCGGGCGCGTGTCGAAACACCCGCACGCTAGCGCCAACTTATTAACGCGCCGTTAGTCTTCGTCGCCTGGGGAAGACACTTATTGTGCAGCGCACCATTTTTGTGGACCCGACCTCCACCAAAGGTTAATAGTGCGTCTCTATTGGGTACGAAGGAGACGACAATGATCAACCCGAATGCTGACCACGGTATGGCCGCTATGAACGAGGCGACACGCGCGTTCCAAGCCATCTCGGCGGAGTTGGGAGACTACTCGCAACGGCTGCTTGCCGACGGAACAGCCACGTTCGGCGAGCTGGCGTCAGCGAAAACGGTGTCCGAGTACATGGGCGTCATGACGGCCTTCACGAAGCGGGCCATGGAGGAAGGCGTTCAGCAGATGCTCCGGATGGGCAACATGTACGCTGCAGCAGCCAGCGACCAGTCGCGCGCCGTGCATTCGCTCTTGTTGCCCGTTCAGCGTTGAAACGGCGATGGCTGGTTTGCTGCTGACCACATCGACAAAAAACAAAGGCCCGGTTGTTCCGGGCCTTTTTTGTGTCCCGATCAGACTCCATATAGCCAGTCCGAGGGAAGATCCAATTGCGGCCTGCGCTATGGCATTCACGGATCGCGCCGGGTCGGCTAAGATGAGGCTGCATGGCGGAACAGGCGTTCCGGCACGAAGCAAATGAGATGCGATGCGCGAGCTCAACACGATGACGAAACGGACTAGAGCGCATGAGGACGGGTCTCAAGCCGGGGTTGCGGCTTGGGCTGCAACTGGGGCTGGGACGACGCCGTATCAGCCCACCTGCGCTGGCGACAAAGACAAGAACGGCGCTGGTGGCGGCGGCGACGGTGGCAGCCGTACCGGCCTCGTCACCAAGACCCGGCCAAAGACAAAAAAACCTTCACTTTACAAAGTGTTGCTATTGAATGACGACTACACGCCGATGGAGTTCGTCGTCCATGTGCTGCAAAAATACTTCGGCAAGAACCGCGAGGAAGCGGAACGGATCATGCTGCATGTGCACCAGAAGGGCGTAGGCATGTGCGGCGTGTACACTTTCGAAATTGCGGAAACAAAAGTGACCCAAGTTATGGATTTTTCGCGTTCGAATAACCACCCTCTACAATGCACTATGGAGAAGGAGTAGGTTCACGTGCCATCATTCTCGAAGAGCTTAGAGACGGCTTTACATCGCGCCCTGGAAGCCGCCAATGAGCGCAACCACGAGTTCGCTACTCTGGAGCATCTGCTGCTCGCCTTGATGGACGACCGGGATGCCGCGTCGGTCATGCGGGCGTGCGCGGTCGATGCGGATGCGCTGAAAGCCCGGATCATCGCGTATCTCGATGCGGAACTCGCATCGCTCGTGATCAAAGATCATACTGAAGCGCAGCCAACAACGGGCTTCCAGCGGGTCATTCACCGCGCGGTCGTTCATGTGCAGTCGTCTGGCCGGGAAGAGGTGACGGGCGCCAATGTGCTGGTCGCGATCTTTGCCGAGCGGGAAAGCCATGCGGCGTTCTTCCTGCAGGAGCAGGACATGACGCGGTTCGACGCCGTGCAGTACATCTCGCATGGGATTGCCAAGCGGCCCGGCATGTCGGAGCCGCGTTCGGTGCGGGGGGCGGAGGAGCCCAATTCATCTTCGTCGGGTGACGGGGAAGAGAAGAAGCCGGCGCAGGATGCGTTGTCGGCTTATTGCGTCAACCTCAACCTCAAAGCGCGCGACGGCAAGATCGATCCGCTGATCGGGCGTGAGCAGGAAGTGCTGCGCACGATCCAGGTGCTGTGCCGCCGGTCGAAGAACAATCCGCTGTTCGTGGGCGATCCGGGCGTCGGCAAGACGGCGATCGCGGAAGGTCTGGCGCGCAAAATCATCCGCGGGGAAGTTCCCGAGGTGCTGCTCAACGCCACCATCTTCTCGCTCGATATGGGCTCGCTGCTGGCTGGCACGCGTTATCGCGGCGACTTCGAAGAGCGGTTGAAAGCCGTCATGAAGGAGATCGAGGCTCACGAGGGCGCGATCCTGTTCATTGATGAAATCCATACCGTGATCGGCGCCGGGGCAACGTCGGGCGGGGCGATGGACGCCTCCAACCTGCTGAAGCCGGCGCTTCAGTCGGGCGTGCTGCGTTGCATCGGCTCCACGACCTACAAGGAATACCGCCAGCACTTCGAAAAGGACCGCGCGCTCGTCCGCCGGTTCCAGAAGATCGACGTGAAGGAGCCGTCCGTCGAGGATACGATCGCGATCCTGAAAGGGCTCAAGCCGTATTTCGAAGAGTTCCACAAGCTGCGCTACACCAACGAAGCGATCAAGTCGGCGGTGGAACTGTCGGCGCGTTACATCCACGACCGCAAGCTGCCGGACAAGGCGATCGACGTGATCGACGAGACCGGCGCGTCGCAGATGCTCGTACCGGAGGCCAAGCGCAAAAAGAAGATCACCGTCAAGGAGATCGAGGCGACCGTCGCGACGATGGCGCGGATTCCGGCTCGCACCGTCACCAAGAGCGATGCGGAAGTTCTCGGCAATCTTGAAAAGGATATGAAGCGGCTCGTATTTGGTCAGGACAGTGCAATCGAGATGCTGGCGTCGGCCATCAAACTCGCGCGTGCTGGCCTGCGCGAACCTGAAAAGCCAATAGGGTGCTACCTGTTCTCGGGTCCGACCGGCGTCGGGAAGACCGAGGTCGCCAAGCAGATGGCCAATCTGATGGGCGTCGAGCTGCTGCGCTTCGACATGTCCGAGTACATGGAAAAGCACACGATCTCGCGGTTGATCGGCGCGCCTCCGGGCTATGTCGGGTTCGACCAGGGCGGGCTGTTGACCGACGGCGTCGATCAGCATCCGCATTCGGTGCTGCTGCTCGACGAAATCGAGAAGGCCCATCCGGATCTGTTCAACATCCTGTTGCAGGTCATGGACCACGGCAAGCTGACCGACCACAACGGCAAGCAGATCGACTTCCGCAACGTCATCCTCATCATGACGTCGAATGCGGGCGCGTCGGACCTCGCCAAGGCCGCGATGGGCTTTAACCGCTCGAAGCGCGAAGGCGACGACACGGAAGCGATCAACCGGCTGTTCACGCCGGAATTCCGCAACCGTCTCGATGCGGTGATCCCGTTCTCCGGCCTGCCGCAGGACGTTATTGCCAAGGTCGTCGAGAAGTTCGTGTTCCAGCTCGAAGCCCAGTTGGCCGATCGCGGGGTCACCATCGAGCTGTCCGAAGCGGCCGCAAAATGGATCGGCGAAAAGGGTTACGACGAGAAGTTCGGTGCGCGGCCGCTGTCGCGCGTCATCCAGGAGTACATCAAGAAGCCGCTCGCCGATGAGCTGCTGTTTGGGCGCCTGGAGCATGGGGGCATCGTCAAGGTGCTGGTCGAAGGCAAGGGCGAGGATGCCAAGCTGGCGTTCGAGTACGTCTCGGCCGATCCGTCGAAAAAGGCCAAGTCCAAGGAAGACGACGAGGATGACGACGACATCATCCCCGCGTTAGCCGACGCGCCGCCCAAGAAGGCGCTGCCGGGGCCTAAGGAACGAAAGCCGGCCGCTCGTAGCGGCGGGGCGGTGCCTAACGTGCCGCGCAAGAAGGACGAGTAAGAGATGAGGGCCAGCTGCAATGCTGGCCTTTTTTGATTTTGGAATTCTTCCGACAGAGATGGCATTTATGTTCCACCCCACTCCATGCCTGGGATTGCGCCACGGCTGTCCAGTTTAGCATTTCGCTCGATTCATGAAGTGGTTGGCGCTCCACGACTTTCTGCTGTTGCGCCCAATCCGGGATATCGCATTCCCCATCACTGCTATCCCGGACAAGTGCGCCTTCTTGCGCACGCAGATCCGGGATCCTTACCGCTGACACAATGGTAAAGGCCCCGGATCAGTCTCGCGCTGCTGACGCGCGCGACGCTGTCCGGGGAAACTGTGGAGGATGGATAATCAAGTCTGCGACCGTTGATGGCCGCATCGAAGCGCGGGCTTGGAGTGGGCGTGGCGTTCCCGGAAATAATCTAGCTCGCTGCACCGAGGCTAATTGCTCCGCCGTAGTCGTTCGCAGCCTCGTCCCTCCGCTCCTTGCTCCAGGCGAAGCGGCGGCCGTAGGCGCTGATGGGTTGTTCGATGGTCTTGGTGATGAGCCAGCCAAAGAATACGGTCACCGGCAACGCGGCAAGCGTGACGGCCCATTGGGCGGGGCTAGCGAGGTCGGGCGCCGTGCCGAGGATGAGGCCGTGCATGAGGCCGAGCACCATCAGGTGGATAAGATAGACAGCGTAGGATGTTTCGCCGAAGAAGCCGAGCACAGGCGACCGCAGCCGCTCGCCTTCGGGGGCGCCGGTGACGACCGAAAGGATATAGGCGGCGCATCCGAGCGAAGCGATCAATCGGGAGAAGACCTCGAACAGGTGGCCATCGGTGCCGTCGGCGAGGCGCATGACGAACACGGAGGCGAGCATGGCCAGCGGGGCAAGACGCAGAATCATGGCGTAGCGCGTAACGTCCTTCGTCTTGTAGACGACAGCCGCCATCAGACCGCAGAACAGGGCGTCCATGCAGCCAGGGAGATAGACGAGCCCCGCCAACGGCGGCATCGCTCCGCCCCAGAAGATGGCGGCCCGGAACGCGACGGACAGAACCGCCCCGGCACTGAGCACGGGCATAAGCCAGCGCGCGGGCAAGAAAATCATCAGGGCCGGTGCAATGAGATAGAACTGCTCTTCAACCGACAGGGTCCACGTCGGGGCCAGCCAATAGGGGCCGAACGCGTTGGTCTCAGACATGAATATGTTCTGGGTGAATGTCAGATAGGACCAGAGCGGGAATTCCCGCGTGATTTCCATATAAGGCGTTGGTCCCACCAACCGCATGAGCGCGAAAACCAGCACGACGCAAAACAGGTACACGGGCAGCGTCCGGCAGATACGGCGGATATAGAAGACGGTGAAGAAGTTGGCGTGGTCCTTCTTTTCCAGGATCAGCCGTCCGACAAGAAAGCCGCTGAGGACGAAGAACATGAGGACTGCGATCCAGCCTACCGACAGCGCCCGGACGCCATTGGGCACTTCGCCGAAAAAGTGGGACACGACCACGAAGACAGTCATCAACCCGCGAAGGCCATCGAGAACGACGATGCGGCCCTGGCCTGCCTCGCTGTTTCGAACTGAAACAACCCGGCTGCCTTGTGCCTGCGCCGTCTTAAAATTGAATGCCGTGCCGTTTGCCAAAGCCATGTTCCGCGCCCGCGATGATTGATTGCATCGATGATGGGACGTGGACTGCAGATGTTGTGCCAGTGGTTGCGGGAACGAACGGACCGCCCTACAATTTAACTGAAGAGATCAATCCCGGAGCCCCTTAATGACTTCGCCCAAGCTCAAACTTTATCATGCGTCGCCGTCGCGGTCGTCGATCGTGCTTTGGATGCTGGAGGAGTTGGGAGAGCCGTATGAGCTTGAGGTGCTCAGCCTCAAGAATGGCGATCAACTCAAGCCGGCGTATCTTGCGGTCAATCCGATGGGGAAGGTGCCGACGCTGGTTGACCAGGGTGTTGCGATCACCGAGGTCGCGGCGATCTGTTGTCACTTGGCGGACAAATATCCTAAAGCGGGCTTAGCTCCCTCCATCAACGATCCGCTGCGGGGGCCGTATCTCCACTGGCTGTTCTGGGCGCCCTCGTGCCTGGAGCCGGCCATCATCGACCATCATCTGAAGCGTGCGCCCGGTCCGCGCGGGATGATGGGGTGGATCGATTACGAAACGACGATGGATATTCTGGCGGCCGGCATCGCCAAGGGGCCGTGGATCATGGGCGAGCGCTTTACGGCGGCGGACGTGGTCGTCGGCGCGGGCGTCAACTGGGGGCTGATGTTTGGGACCATCCCCAAGCGGCCGGCGTTCGAAGCTTACGCGGAACGGCTGCGCGCGCGGCCTGCGATGCAGCGGCAGATGGCGAGAGATGCGGAGATTGGCAAGGCGGCGGGTTGATATCGCGTTGATAGGCGCGATAGTGGGAGGGGCAATCGGCGCTGCATGCCTTGTGAGGACGCGCTTGCCCGAGGGGGTGCGAACATGAGACAGTTGCCAGATTACTCTGGCGGGAAAACCCATGCTGTCCGACGACGTCTTTCGTTCGCAACTTGCCATGACCTTTGCCGATCTTCTGCGCACTGCGGAGGGGCTTGCCGATGTGGCCGACGTAGGCCATTCGCAGACGCGGGAATTCGTGCGGCTTTCGCTGCTGCCGCATGCACGCGGGGCGTGCGCCGTCGAGGTCATGCTGCGAGCCGATCAGTTGTACGATATTTCGATTGGGACGGAGTTTTATGAGGACTGCAGCATTCAGCGGTTTGAGACGTTTGTGCCGCTGATCGAAGCGATCGCCAAGGGTGATGTCATTCAGCGCCGCCATGTCTCGGCCGTCACCGGCACCGAACGCTCCATCGAGACGATGGTCCGGCTTCCCGGCGGCGACGTCTGGCGCAAGGGGCATGACTATAGGGTTGCCTCCGCCATCCCCGATGACGGCACGGTGTTCGACGACCGGCGGTATGTGGCTTACCGGCGGTAGATTTAACCGGCAGCAGAATAGGTAGCTGACTGGGATATAATATCCCAGATCAAAGATTCGACAAAATCCGCATAAAAGCCGCGACTCGCCCTTGAAGTATTCACTATTCAGCGTAACCTCAAAGAGAGCATTCTTCAGATAGCCCGGAATGGACTTTCGGATTTAGCATTTAAGCATTTCCTTCCGGGTGGGGGGAGTGCGGTTGCAAATCGCAGGAGGTCATTATGAAGCGTGCGCTTTCCTTAAAAGAACATCAAAGCTGGGAAGATTGGCTTGGTATTGGATTAGGTGCTTTCCTCATTGTGTCAACTTGGCTCATCGGCGGCACCTCGGATCCGGCGGTGGCATTGAATGCCGTGGCCATGGGGATATTGGTCATAGTGCTGGCGACAATGGAGTTTCTGGACCGGCAATACTGGGATGAAGCGGCGGAGCTTGCCGTCGGCGTGTGGACGATGGTCTACCCGTTCGTATTCGGGTACATCAATACCGGACTTGGCTATTCGCACGTCGCTATCGGCTTGGCCGTCGCCGTGCTCGCCATCTTGGAATTTACGCAAACTCATACGCCGCCAACCACAGCGTAATTTTTGGGCGGTTGGTACAGATGAACGGGGCAAGGCCGCTTTTGCGGTCTTGGCCCTTTGTGTTTGGCGTAAATCTATCTGGGACGCGCGTTGCGCATGGCTTTGAGGATGGTTCCGGCTTTGCGGGGGCCGGTGGTCAGGGCGGCATAATCAGGTGAGCCGCGGGAGATGATGCCGATGCGGCCTTGGTCGTCGTGGTGGATGCCCCAGCCGTAGCGTTTGGGCAGGGGAGAGGCGCGCATGCAGGCGTGGGGTTTGGCAAACAGTTCGGCGTGGATTTGCTTGCCGCGCTGCTTGAGGTCCGCCGGCGTCAGGCCGAGGCGGGTGACGTGGACGATAAACAGCAAGTCCTCGTGGGTATATTTGTAGGGGTGCTTGCTGAGAAGTTCGTATTCCAAGACAGCGACGGAGGGTTTGTCGCCGCGCACCGGCGGGACGATGCCGGTTGCCTCCGGGCAGTCGTCTGCGGCTTCGATGAAGGTGTTGGTGTAGGACATCGTCAGGCGACCGCTGTGGCCAACCGCTTCACCGCCACGATTTCGCTGCCGGTGGATTTGATGCGGGCGGCGGCTTCGGGGAGCGGTTCGGTCGAGACGGACATGTGGTGAGCATTGGCGTGGAGCATCATGATGGCGTCGCTCATAACGCCGACGTGGCCTTTCCAGAAGATGAGGTCGCCGCGCTGAAGACCTTTCTCGAGGTCATCGGGGATTTCGACGGCTTCACCGAGTTCGGCTTGCTGCATGTCGGTGTCGCGGGGGGCTTTGACGCCGCATGCGGCGAGCGAGAGCTGGATCAGACCGGAGCAGTCGAGGCCGATGCGGGTGCGGCCGCCCCACAGGTAGGGCGTGCCCAAGAAGCGTTCAGCGACCTCGACGAAATCGCGGTCGCGCCATCCCAGTTCCGCGACGTGGCGAGCGATGACGAAGCCGCCATTGGCGATTTCATAGAAGCGGTCCACGGTATCGACGACGGAGAGCGCCGCGTTGAGGCTCAAGTGCATGAGCGGGGGCGATTTGATTTCGGGCGTGGCGTAGAGGAATGTGCCGATGGCTTTGACGCGATGGGTCGTGACCTGGAGTTCACGGGTCAGCGTGTCGGCGGGGAGGTAGCCCATGTAGCCGTCGGTTTCGAGTTGGACCCATGCCCAGCCTTCGGCGACGTCGTAGACGGTGACGGGTTCGCCCAGCAGGGCTTCGGTTTCGAGAGGGGCGGTGGGAACGGGGACTTTGCGCAATGGGACGACCGGGCGGCCAATCTGGGCCGGCGTTCCAGCGACATAGCGAGGGGCTTCGACCTTGCCGCGCAGGTGTTCGGCGGCAAGGTCGGGGCGGAAGGGGGTGCGGCGCGGGTCGAGAGCCGGGTTGTGGGCGGGTCGTTGCGTCATGCCCGGTACTCGCTGGAAAGGACGTCGAACACGGCACGGGCGGATTGAGGTTCGCCGCCCTTGGGGCCGAGCGGGCGGGCGGCGGGACGCCAGCCATAGAGGTCGAAGTGAGCGAAGCGGTAGGTGCGTTTGACGAAGCGGCGCAGGAACAAGGCTGCGATAATGGCGCCCGAGAATGGGCTTTCGGAGACGTTGTTCATGTCGGCGACTTCGCTGTCGAGGTTGCGCTCGTACCCGTTCCAGAACGGCAGACGCCAGACCGGATCGCCGATGGCGCGGCCGCGCGCAAGGACGGCGGCGGCGAGGTCTTCATCGTCGGTGAAGAAGGCGGGCAGGTCGGGGCCGAGGGCGACGCGGGCAGCGCCGGTCAGGGTTGAGAACGTGAACAGGCTGGCGGGGCTTTCCTCGTCGGCCAGGGCGAGCGCGTCGGCCAGCACGAGGCGGCCTTCGGCGTCGGTGTTGCCGATTTCGACGGTATGACCGAGGCGGCTCTTGATGACGTCGCTGGGGCGGAAGGCGTTGCCGCTGACGGCGTTTTCAGCCGCAGGAATGAGGACACGCAGACGCACCGGCAATCGCTGGCCCATGATCATATGGGCGAGAGAAAGCGCGGTGGCCGAACCGCCCATGTCCTTTTTCATCAACAGCATGGCCGAGGACGGTTTGAGATCGAGGCCGCCGGTGTCGAACACGATGCCTTTGCCGACGAGCGTCACCTTGGGCGCGTCTGGATTGCCCCAGGTGAAGTCGATCAGACGGGGGGCGCGGGGGCTGGCGCGGCCGACGGCGTGGATCAGCGGGAAGTTGTGGGTGAGCAGGTCGTCGCCGGTGATGACCGATACGCTGGCACCGTGACGCAGCGCCAACTCGCGGGCGGCGTTTTCGATGTCGTCGGGGCCCATGTCGTTGGCGGGGGTGTTGATCAAGTCGCGGCCAAGCCAGATGGCTTCGATCTGGTTCAAGATGCGCGCGCGGTCGACGCCATTAGGCCAAGTCAGCCGGGATGGGGCTAAGCCAACCGCCGATTTGTAGCGATGGAAGCGGTAGGACCCCAGGCCCCAGGCGAGTGCTGCAAGTTCGGCATGCTCGGGGGACTGTTCGAGCGTGTAGTTGCCCGGCGGGAGCGACTGGGCAAGCTGACCCAACAGCAGTTCGGAGGGGCCGGAGGGTTCGCCTGCGCTGCCGTTGCCGAGGCCGAACGCAACGCTGGCGAGTTCGCCGGTTGGGGCGGTGCGCAACGCTTGCTTCTTGGCGGCAGAGGTGAACTTTACGGTATCGAGCCAACGGCGCGTGTAAGCGTCATCGTCATGGGCGCTCGCGTCCTGGTAGAGCCTGATCGGCGTGCCGTCCGCGCTATCTTGAAAGACAACGTCGGGCTGAAGCAAAATCGGGGTCGTCTCGTTGGAATTCATGGTAGACGCGGTGTCCTATTGGTTTTGTACGTCGCAGGGCGGGGCGTGGCGCGGCCGGGCCTGGCGGGAATAGATAAAGCACAACACACGAAGCCCACTGATGACGCAATAGGGGACTGCAGATGGCGCCTGCGAGCTATAAACTGGTTATCGGCAATAAAACGTGGTCGTCGTGGTCGCTGCGGCCATGGTTGCTGATGCGCCAATTTGCCATCGCGTTCGAGGAAGTGCATATCCGGTTGCGTTCGCTTGATACGGCAGAACAGATAAAAGCGTATTCGCCATCAGGCAAGATCCCTGCGCTGATTGCGGATGGTCTGACGGTTTGGGATACGCTGGCGATTGTGGAATTCCTGGCGGATGCGCATCCCGGGCTGCCGATCTGGCCCACAGATGCGAATACGCGGGCCATCGCGCGTTCGGTCAGCGCCGAGATGCATTCCGGGTTCGTTCCGCTGCGGCAGAACTGCGCGATGGACTTTACCGCGCGCGGCCTAAAGCCATTGGATGAGGGCGCGATCGCAGAGGATGTGGCGCGGATTGTCGAAATTTGGCGGATGTGCCGGAAGACCTATGGCGGCAACGGTCAGTATCTGTTCGGCGAATTCAGCGCCGCGGACGCGATGTATGCACCGGTGGTGTCGCGGTTTGTGAGCTACGACTTAGACCTTGCGAACTACGGCGATGACGGAGTTGCGGCAGCTTACGTCGCGACGATGATGAAGCTTCCCGGCATGGTCGCTTGGGGCAAGGCGGCGATGTGGGAAGGGATGTCTCTTTAGCCAAAAGATCTCACCCATTCGCTCCATGGCCGCCGTCCCGGCGAAGGGCCGAGCTACGCTCGGTGGAGGCGGCCATCCAGGGTAACAAACTCAGACCCATCCGTGCGGCCCCTGGATGGCCGGGTCATGCCCCCAGCTGTCCGGTTCCCGATTTTGCTCTTCGCCGGACGGCATTGTATTGTTAAGAAATTCCAGTTCGGATGGCTTGTCTGGACACGGACTTTCCCTCCCACTGGTTTCCCGGACAAGTGCGCCCCCTTGCGCACGCAGATCCGGGGCCCTTACCTCTCTCATGCAGGTAAAGGCCCCGGATCGGTATCGCTCGCTGCGCTCAGCGATCCCGTCCGGGG
>JANLYB010000290.1:0-5127 GCA_031365425.1 Hyphomicrobiaceae bacterium | reverse complement strand
ATCCCGCTGGGCATTGCGGCTGGGTAGTTCCTCGGTAAGCAACTGGGGATATTCGCCTCCACGTGGGCGGCGGTGCGGCTTGGCTTTGGCGATCTTCCCTCCGGCTCAAGCTGGCGGCAAGTCTACGGCGTCGCCATCCTAGGCGGCATCGGCTTCACCATGAGCCTGTTCATCGGCACGCTCGCGTTCCCCGATCCGGCCTACGCGGCCCCGGTTCGCGTCGGCGTGTTGTTGGGGTCGTTTGCATCCGCTTTTGCCGGGTATGCGCTGCTGTACTGGGGCGCGCAGACGCCCAGCGCTAGCGCAGCCACCGGGCCGTCACGCACGCCGTTCCTCGATTGAACTCACAGCCGGCCTGCGAAGGCAACCGTTGTCGCGGGCCTCGCGGGCGTATAATTGTCCTCCCCATGCCCAATCCAATTCACGCCATTTACGGGTACATTCCGCGCGACCTCACCGAGGTCGCGAGCGGCAGTGTGCAGACTTCGCCGCTCGTTCCTGGAGCGGTTGCACTCGCGGACCTCGCCCCCGCCAGTTGCGCCAGCTTCGTGTTGCATGCACCAGCGAGCACCATCGAGCGCCGCCATGTGATGGCGCTAGCGTTGCGGGCGCTGGCTCCCGGTGGCGCCCTGACCGTGCTGGCTGCCAAGGACAAGGGCGGCACGCGGCTTTCCAACGAACTCGAAGCATTCGGGTGTGCGGTTACAGAGTCCCACAAGCGCCATCACCGGATCATCACGACCTCGCGGCCCGCGCAACTCACCGGGCTTGATGAGGCCATCGCTGCCGGTCTGCCGCGTCAGTTGCCGGGGTTGGGACTGTGGTCGCAACCGGGGTTGTTCAACTGGGACCGGATCGATCCAGGCAGCCAGCTTCTGCTCGATCATCTGCCCCCACTGTCCGGGCGTGGCGCGGATCTCGGCTGCGGACTCGGCGTCCTCGCTCGAGCGGTCATGGCGGGCGGACTTTGCCGCGCCATGACGCTCATCGACATCGATGGGCGAGCGCTGGCCTTGGCGCGGTTCAACGTTCCGGGCGACGCAGTCACCACACTTTGGACCGACGTACGCAGCGCCAGCAATTTGCCCACCGGGCTCGACTTCGTGGTGACCAATCCGCCGTTCCACGATGGCGGCGAAGAGGATCGCGCGCTCGGTCAGGCGTTCATCCAGAAGGCAGCCACCATGCTGCGCCCCGGCGGCGTACTCTGGCTGACGGCCAACCGGCATCTGCCATACGAGGCGACGCTCGTTCCGCTGTTTGCCACCGTGGACCAAGTCGCGCAGGCCAAGGGTTTCAAGATTTATTCGGCGCAGAAAGAGACGATGATTGCGAAGGCGACTGCGCGGAAGGCTCGACGATGACCGCTGGCATTTCCACGATGCGGCTCGACCGGCTGTTGGCCAACATGGGCTATGGCTCGCGCAAGGACATTCAGGCTCTCGTCAAAGCCAAGCGTATCCTTCTCGACGGCGTGCCGATGAGCGATGCCGACGCGCATGTGCCTGTATCACCGGACCTTTCCGCCCGCCTGAAGGTCGCAGGCAGCCCGCTCGATCCCCCGCCCGGCCTCGTGCTGATGCTTCACAAGCCGCTTGGAGTCACGTGTTCCCACAAGGAAGCCGGTCCGCTGGTGTATGGCCTGCTGCCGCCGCGCTGGCGTGTACGCAAACCCGCCATCTCCACGATTGGCCGCCTCGACAAGGAAACGTCCGGGCTGCTGCTCATGACCGACGACGGCGGTCTGCTCCATCGCGTGATCGCGCCCAAATCGCAGGTGGACAAACGCTACCGCGTGACGCTGGCGCGTGCCTTACGCGGTGACGAGGCCGCCGCCCTGGCGTCTGGCACTCTGCTGCTCGATGGCGACGACAAGCCGCTGTTACCCGTCGAAATGAAAGTCGTACCCGGCGTTCCAGCCAACGAGCCCATTGTCCTCGTAACGCTGACCGAGGGCCGCTATCACCAAGTCCGCCGCATGTTTGCAGCGCTTGGCAACCACGTCTCAGCGCTCCATCGCGACCGCCTCGGCGGCCTCGCGCTGCCTGCCGATCTTGCGCCGGGCGCGTACCGCGTGCTGGACGCAGAGGCGACCGCGCGGATTTTTGCCTAATGGTCCGGCGCAATACGCTGCGCTATTGCGCCCTACGGGGAACGGCGATGTGCCAAAATAGGACACAAATTCAAGCTGTTAACCTAACATTCATAGCTGACAGTGGTGTTAAGACCACGTAAACATACGTTAAGAGTAACTTAACGAGTGTCCAGCGTGCCCAAGCTTTTGTTCTCGTATGAAGGTCAGATCGGCATCAAGCAGTTCTGGCTTGGCTTGCTCTCCGTCCTCGCGTCCACGGTTTTGCTGGCAACCGTTGTGGGGCTCGTGCTCGGAGTCGGTCTCGCCCTCAGCGGTGCCAGCCAGGAAGCGCAGGAATACGCCGTCATCGGCGGAACGTTCCTGGTCGTCGGCTACGCCATCTGCACCCAGCTTGCCGTGACCGTGAAGCGCTGCAAGGATCGCGGCCGTAGCGGGTGGTATGCGCTGCTCACCCTCATCCCGTTCGTCGGCCTCGTCTGGCTTGTGGTCGATCTCGGCCTGCAGCGCGGGGCGAGCGATAAGGCTGCAGTCTAACTTCGCGCGTTGCGCGAATTGGGGCTAGCCCCAAACCCTCAGTATTTCTATGCCTTGAGTGTTCGGCCTTGAATGCGCGCTGCCGCCTGATAGGCTTGCTTCTATGATTGCGCTCTTCTTTGAAGTCCTGCCCAAGCCCGAACACGAGGGCACCTATTTCGAGATGGCGGCCAAGCTCAAGGCCGCGCTCGATGCCAGCGGCGGCTTGCTGTTTCTCGACCGCGCGCGCTCGGCGGCGCGCCCCGGCTGGTTCCTATCCCATCAATTCTGGCGCGATGAAGCCAGCATGACCCGCTGGCGCGTGAACCCCGCCCATCACCGCGCCCAGGTCTGCGGACGTACCGGCATCCTGGCCGATTATCGCCTTCGCGTAGCGCAGGTAATGGCCAGCGTCGAGTGTGGTCACGCCATCATGCACGAACCGCTCGCGGGAGCCGCCGCCTATAACGATCCACACACTGTGCCCGAACGGTTCATCGTCTCTATCCTCGCAACCGCGCCTCTGTCAGGTGTAACGGGCGAGACCTTCGCCAGTGTTTATGACCCGGCTCTGACGGTTCACGTGGTTCCCGTCGCCAGCGCCGCCGAAGGCCACAGCATCCTCGCCCACGCCGCCGATAACCCCGCCCTGAAGATTGCCCGCCTCTGCCTGATCTCGCGCGACTACGCGATGACCGACCGCGCCGAAGCCCCACAGTATTTCGAGCCCGTCGGGATGGCTTAACGCGCCCTCCATTGCGTTCCCGGCCAAGCGCAGCGCAGAGCCGGGATCTTTACCTCTCCGTGAGTTGTAAAAAGCCCCGGATCGGCTGCGCCGTCCAGGGAACAGCATGGGGTCAATGCTTCGTCTGCTCGCCGCGCGAGGGGCCGAAGAGGGCGGCGATTTCGGCTTTGGTGGCGACCTTGCCTGTCATTCCAGCGGCAGGTGTGCGTCCATCGGCGTCGATCACCGGACCGGGCGCAACTGCGGCCACGAGACGCTCCCAAACCTGCGGAGCGCAGCGGTCCTCGCCCCAGGTCCCCGACAGCATCAGCCGGAAGCGCGGATCGATCTTGGCGAGCTTTTCCAGATGGGGAATGACCACCGGGCCGTGCGCCTCCAGCACATCCTCCAGCGGCCCGGCAGCAATCCGGCACAATTCAGGCAGCGATTTGCATTGCGCGCAAGCAACCACCAGAAACCCGACTGCCGCTCCCGGAGCCGCCAGCACCATTTCACCGACACAATCGAACGCACGGTGACGTTCGTTAGTGGCTTCGGCTTCCTCAACGTCTCCGTCGATCAGATAGGCGCGGGCCAGCATTTCAAAATTATGCGAGCCATCCGCCTTGCGGCACAGGCTACCCGCACCGCCGTCGAACTGGCAGTCGAGGCACTGCCAGGCAGGCGCGGGACTGTTGTCGTTGGTCATGGGCGCTCCGCGCTCGGGCTTTCGCCCGAACCCAATTGGGGGAACGAGTTCCCCCAAACCCCTTCCCTTTTTGTCACCAAGTAAGGCATCACTCAATCCCAAGCTTGGCCTTGAGCATGTCGTTGACGGCGGCGGGGGCAGCTTTGCCACCCGTCTGCTTCATGACCTGACCGACGAACCAGCCGAGCATCGAGGGCTTCGCCTTCGCCTGTTCGACCTTTTCCGGGTTGGCGGCGATGATGGCATCGACCGCCTTTTCGATCGCGCCGGTGTCGGTCACCTGCTTCATGCCCCGCTTTTCGACAATCTCGGCGGGGTCGCCGCCTTCCGTCCACACGATCTCAAACAAGTCCTTGGCGATCTTGCCCGAGATCGCGTTCGACGTGATCAGCCCGACGATGCCACCGAGTTGAGCCGCAGTTACGGGGCTGTGTTCGATGTCTTTGCCCTCCTTGTTGAGGCGGCCGAACAGTTCGTTGATAACCCAGTTCGCGGCGATCTTGCCGTCGCGGCCCTTGGCGACGATTTCGAAGTAATCTGCGTTGGCCTTCTCGGCGACGAGGACCGCAGCGTCATATGGCGACAGGCCGAACTCTTGGATGAAGCGCGCGGCTTTGGCGTCGGGCAATTCGGGCAGGTGCTGGGCGAGATCGTCCACGTAGGCTTGCGTAAACTCCAGCGGCAGCAAATCAGGGTCGGGGAAATAGCGGTAGTCGTGCGCTTCTTCCTTCGAGCGCATCGCGCGGGTCTCATTCTTGGCCGGATCGAACAGGCGCGTTTCCTGGTCGATCTTGCCACCGTCTTCGATGATGCCGATCTGGCGGCGCGCTTCGGCCTCGATGGCCTGACCGATGAAGCGGATCGAGTTCACGTTCTTGATTTCGCAGCGCGTGCCGAGGTCCGCGCCGGGCTTGCGGACCGATACGTTGACGTCGGCGCGCATGTTGCCCTTTTCCATGTCGCCGTCGCAGGTTTCAAGATAGCGCAGGATGGTGCGCAGCTTGGTCACGGACGCCTGTGCCTGTTTGGCCGAGCGCATATCGGGCTTCGAGACGATCTCCATCAGCGCCACGCCCGACCGGTTCA
>JANLYB010000311.1:0-4017 GCA_031365425.1 Hyphomicrobiaceae bacterium | reverse complement strand
CAAGGCTCATGGGCCATTGGGCGGGTTTAGTCGCGCCAGGGCTAGCTCCGTATCGTAGTTTCTAAGGGGTTTGCACGTGTTTTGGTGGCTGTATCCGGCGGATGAGGCCGGGTGGTTCGTTCGTGGTGCAGGTTTGCTTGTGGCGGCAAAGCTGAAGGTGCGGGTTGGCAGTGGGCCGGTCCATGCGTTTATTGAAAGAGTGAGACGACGCTGATGGCTCAGAAGCAAAAAGTCAAAGTGGTTGCGAAGACGGTCAAGACGGCAGGTAAGACAGCACCTGTCACGAAATCGACCGCCGTGAAATCCAGTGGAGCCAAAACTCTCGGTGCGAAAATCACCGCGACTGCCAAGAAGACCGCTCCCATTAAAGCCAAGGAAGCCTCAGTGAAGAAGACTGTCAAGGCCGAAGTTTCTAAAAAGCCCGCAGCTCCGGTAAAAGCTGCGAAAAAGCCGGCTCTGAAGTCTGCCTCGACGAAAATTCAAGCCGCTGCTGCCAAGATTGCCGCTGCCAAGCCGCAGGCCAAGAAGCACGTTGCGTCGCCGGTTGCGGCCATCGTGGCGGCCCGTGCGGCTGCCGCAAAGCCCGCTGTGAAGCCTGCCGTGGTGAAGCCTGCCGCGGCGCCGGTTCAGCGCGCTGTTCCGGCTGCGATTGCAAAGCCTGCGGGTCAGCGCATTACCGCGCCGGTTCCGGTCGCGGCTGTTGCTGCGACCGCTCCGGCAAGCCCCAAGGCGCTTGCGGAAAAGGCTGCTGCGGCGCGCGGGGCCATGGGCGCAATGGCTGCGGCCAAGAAACCCGTTTCGGCCCGTCACGGCTTCAAGACGAACGAATTCGTGGTGTATCCGGCGCACGGCGTTGGCCGCATCGTGGGGATCGAAGAGCAGGAAATCGCCGGCATGTCGCTGGAACTGTTCGTGATCACCTTCGATAAGGAAAAGCTGACTCTGCGCGTGCCGACCGGCAAGCTCGCCAGCATTGGCATGCGTAAACTCGCGGAAGAAAGCGTCGTCAAGCGTGCGATGGAAACCCTCAAGGGCCGCGCCCGGGTGAAGCGCACGATGTGGAGCCGTCGCGCGCAAGAATATGTTGCCAAGATCAATTCTGGCGATCTGATCTCGATTGCGGAAGTCGTGCGCGACCTCTACCGGTCGGAGGCTCAGCCAGAGCAGTCGTATTCCGAACGTCAGCTTTATGAAAACGCGTTGGAGCGGATGGCGCGCGAGTTGGCCGCCGTCGAACGGCTTGATGAGCGCGGTGCGGTTCAGCGCATCGTGGAAATCCTGTCGAAGAGCGCCAAAGGCCGCCGTTTGGCCGCTGAAAGCGCCGACGCGGCGGAATCGGACATCAAGGCTGCTTGATCTGACGATCAAGTACTGACGAAATGAAAAGCCCGGATGCTCGTCATCCGGGCTTTTTCTTGTCTAACGGCGACCTCGTGGCGTGGTCTTCGGGATTATTGTTGATGGGTTGCGGGAATTGGAGAAGGGTGATCGTTGCTCGTGGCCTTCTCGGGATCGGAGGTTTGCAGCGGTTCGTCGAGGATTTCGATGTGGCGGATGCTGGCGATTGTCAGGCGGGGGTTGCGGCGCAGTTCGATCCAGCCACGGACGCGAACACGCTTGCCAGCGATACTTTCTGGCGTAATGGCCGATGAATTGCGGCTGGTGCCTGCTGGAGGCGCGATCCAGACGCTGAAGCGGTAGCTGCCCGATTGGGTGAAGTCGAAGACCTGCTGGCCGCGCACTTTGGCGGTGTGATCGATGCGGCCTTCGATGGTTTGGAAGGTGTCGCGGTAGCGGGCGAGTTCGCGCGGGTCGTGAGCGTTGCGATCCTGGAAGACGCCGCTACCCCAGTGGCCGGCCTCGTTGGCGCGGGCTCGGTTTTCGAGCGTGATCAGGTCGTCGAGGCAAGCGGCGTTGCCGGGCAGCGTGTAGGCGCGGGCGAGGCCGTTAGCAAGAAGGTCGCCTTGGACCCAGTGGCGGGAATGCGTTTGGTTGAGGACGACGGACTGGGTGAGGAATACGTGGGCAAGCTGACGGCCATAGCGGTCGAGGCGGCGGCCGGCGAAGGCAAGGTCGACCGCTTTGCCGCTGACGAGGGCTTCGAGGTGTTTCCGGGTGGCTTCGGCGGGTGGCCAAGCCGTCTGGTTGGCATCGCTCTGGTCGAGGGAGACGGGCGGCATGGCGCCGATCAGGACGACTTCGCTGCCGTCGTCGAGGAGCAGGCTATCTGCGCTTGGGACTTTTGTGACTACGCGGGAGAGTTCCGAGGGCAGGTTGCAGGCGTGTATGTGTGATGGCGCGGCCACTCCGAGGAGGATGAAGACGATTTTCCAGGCGGCATGCGTGCGCATTACGAGGGGCGTCATTGGTGGTGTTCCTGGGCGGCTCAGGGTGGTGTGCCGGATGCTGATTATAGGCCGACTTGCGAGAACGGTCAGCCCCACCTGGCCGGTCTGCCGCACAAGAAAGTTATTTCTGCGTGAAGGTTATCCCCGGGGGTTTGAGCTGTGAGAAGTTGGCTCATCGCACCACGCGAGGGTTCCGGTTGACGAGCTGGGTCAGTTTGGGTGGTTGCGGGTTCGAGTGCGGTATTCGGCAACCCGTCAGCTGGCCCGGATCGTATTGCGATGGTTTGCTCCGTACGTCCGGAAACGGATCGCCTGGACGGCATCACGGTCACCACGCTCGATCGCGGGAGAGGTGTGCAGGGCTTGTTCCTTCGGGGGCTCGCGCCGGCAACGGCCTCAAGATCCCCATACTTTAAAACGGCGAGGCCGCCGGGTGATAAGAACAGCATTCAATCATCCAAGGACCTCTCCCGCAGATCCTCGTTTTTATAGCTCCGAGCCCAAGGGTTGCGGAGGGGCTGGGTGCGTGCAACGCGCCTACCGTGACCCCTGCCCCTGTGCGCCGGCAGCCATCACCGTATCGAAATCGATCTTGGACATCTCGATCACCGCCTGCGTGCGCGACGCCACATGCAGCTTGCGCAGGATCTCCGACACATGCGCTTTGACGGTCGTCTCGCCGACATCAAGCTCATGCGCGATCTGCTTGTTGAGCATCCCCTGCCGCAACATCTGCAACACGCGCTGCTGTTGCGGCGTCAGGCTTGCAAACCGCCGCGCCATCTCAGCAGCCGCCGCTGCGGTCGTGTCCGTACTTGGGGGCTGGTACCCGGCGGGCAGCGCAATCGATCCCGCCATGACTTCGCTGATCGCTGCAGCCAGTTGCGCCTTGCGCGCCGACTTGGCGATAAAGCCCGCCGCGCCGCATGTCATCGCCTCATGCACGATTCGGCTATCTTCCAGCGCCGACACGATCACGACGGGCAGTTTGGGATACAGCGTCCGCAGTTCCAGCAGCCCCTGGAACCCGCGCGTTCCCGGCATGCAGAGGTCGAGCAGCACGAGATCGAAATTGCGCCGTTCAGCAATTGCCGCTTTGGCGCTCGCAATCGATGTTGCCTCGACGATCACGGCATTTGGATAGGCCGAATGAATGGCGAGCTGAAGCGCCTCTAGAAACAGAGGATGGTCATCAACGACAAGAAAACTTGCAGCCACGGTTCCTGTCTCCCAAGCGGTGGCCGAATCCGACGGCGGACTCTGTGACATGCTAACCTCGAGCTCTCGCATTGGATAGCCTACAACTTTCGTCTTATTACGCAGATGCGAAGGCCATGAAAATTTCGATCGAACGCAATGCGATCAACGTCTTAAAGAACAGGGTAGGAAGGCATCTGCCTTCCTACCCCACTCCCCGTCTCGCGTTCAGTGCTCAACCACTTACTTTGCAGCGAGCTTCTTGGGCATCTTGAAGGTCCAGAGCATGCCACCCTGCGGCAGGCCGGCAACCGACTTGGCGACTTCGCCACCCCAGAGCGGAACCGCGCCGACCGAGCCCGACAAGGATTAGAGCGTCTGCTCTCCGTCCTGCTCGCGCGTGGTCGGCGAAGCGACAACGCCCGAGCCGGGGTGGAAGGCCGCCAGTTCCTAGCACGTGGTGGGGTCGGGT
>JANLYB010000281.1:0-23132 GCA_031365425.1 Hyphomicrobiaceae bacterium | reverse complement strand
TTTTAGCAGCTCTATCCACGCTTGCTTCTCCTTATAAGCCTGATCCAAATCGGATCAGGCGGGTTGCACCTTGCCGTTTCACCGCATGCAAACATTGCGCGAGCGAAGAAAACGACGGGTTGTCTGTCCTGCCGCGCGCTTCCTTTGAGGAAACGGCACGATGCTGACCCAGAAGGTTCAAACCGTCATAAGTGCCAGCGAGCTGGCCCAAAATCTGGTTGTCGTCTTCTGTCTCCTGCGGGCCCCGTCTGGGTTTAATCGAACGCCTTCACGAGGAAGGCATCCGCGACCTGCAATCTCGGACAGTCTGACCGTCTCCACCCAAAAGTTGAGACGTCCAGCAATGACCGCAAGGCGACCCCCGTACGTGGGAACCGCCTCGCGGAATTCAAAACGCCTAGCCCTGCGCTGGTTGGGCGACGACGACGGTCGACGCATCGACCTTCACGCCGGGACCCATGGTCGAGCTGAGCGAAACCTTTTTGACGTAGTTGCCCTTGGCACCAGCCGGCTTCTGCTTCATCACCGCGTCAACGAACGCCTTGATGTTTTCGACCAGCGCCTTCTCGGTGAAGCTCGCCTTGCCGACGCCAGCGTGCACGATGCCCGCCTTCTCGACACGGAACTCAACGGCGCCGCCCTTGGCGCCTTTGACGGCGCCGACGACATCCATCGTCACCGTACCGACGCGCGGGTTCGGCATCAGACCGCGGGGGCCAAGCACCTTACCCAGACGGCCAACGAGACCCATCATGTCCGGCGTCGCAATACAGCGATCGAACGCAACGGTACCCTTTGACACGATCTCGACGAGATCTTCAGCACCCACGAGGTCGGCACCGGCCGCCTTGGCTTCTTCAGCCTTGGCGCCACGGGCAAACACCGCAACGCGTGCCGTACGGCCCGAGCCGTTCGGCAGGTTGCATACGCCGCGAACCATCTGGTCGGCGTGCTTGGGGTCGACGCCGAGGTTCATCGCTACTTCGATGGTCTCGTCGAACTTTGACTTCGCACGCGACTTGATCAGCTTCACAGCTTCTTCAATGCCGTAGGACTTGTGGGCATCAACGCCCTCATAAACGGCTGCCATGCGCTTACCGCCAGCGAGGCGGACTGCTTTGACGTGTTCAGGCGACATCTTGGCCATGATTTACTCCACCACCTTGATGCCCATCGAACGGGCAGAGCCCGCAATGGTTTTGGCTGCCTGTTCGAGGTTGTCCGTGTTGAGGTCGGCCATCTTGGTCTTGGCGATTTCGCGCACCTGAGCCATCGTGACTTCGCCAGCAACCGTGCGGCCGGGCGTCTTCGACCCGCCCGTCAGCTTCGCCATCCGCTTCAGGAAGAACGACGCAGGCGGCGTCTTCATGATGAAGGTGAACGAGCGATCCGAGAACGCCGTGATCTTGACTGGAATCGGCGTGCCCGGCTCCATGTCCTTGGTCTTGGCGTTGAACGACTTGCAGAATTCCATGATGTTCAGACCGCGCTGACCGAGCGCGGGTCCGATCGGCGGCGAGGGGTTTGCCTGCCCCGCCTTCACCTGGAGGTTGATATAACCTTCAATTTTTTTAGCCATTGTCTCCCCTTGAGGATGATGGAAACACCCGCAAATAAAAGCGGACAGTCCCAGGGTTAGCGGTCAACGGTCAGCTCTAAGTTTGAGCGTTCCTCCCGCAAGCAAGGCCAAGGAACGTTTTCCTTGACCCTTTACCAGCGCCCGAAAGCGCCGGAATTCTTGTGTCAGCTCGCACCAGCCATCTTCTCGACCTGCGTGAACTCCAACTCGACCGGCGTCGGTCGCCCGAAGATCGACACCGCGACCTTGAGACGGGCCCGCTCCTCGTCGACTTCCTCGACATGCCCCGAGAACGAAGCAAACGGACCGTCGGCCACCTTGACCTGCTCGCCGACTTCGAACGTGATCGTCGGCTTGGGCCGTTCGATGCCGTCTTTGGCCTGATTGATCATCGCCAGCGCCTGCGCCTCAGGAATCGCCATCGGCTTATTGTCGGCGCCGAGGAACCCGGTGACCTTCGGCGTGTTCTTGATGAGCACGAACGCAGGATCGGTCATTTCCATCTTCACGAGCACGTAGCCGGGCAGCAGCTTCTGCTCCGCCTCAACCTTCCGGCCCCGCTTGATTTCGATGACGTGCTCGGTGGGCACCACGATCTCATCGAACAGATGGTCCATGCCGCCAGCCTTGGCACGCTCGCGGATGCTCTCGGCCACCTTGCGCTCGAAGTTCGTATAAGCGTGAACAATGTACCAGCGCTTTGCCATCAAAGTGTCTTTCGTATCGCGCAACGTCTGAAAGCGGCGCAGATCAAACAGTAAGTCCGGCGTCCCAAACGGCTGCGCTACTTGCCCAAGCTGAGCAGCATTTTCACAAGGGATCCGAGCACTTGATCCGCAAGCAGAAAAAACAAGGAGGCCATCATGACCATGATCCCCACCAGCACGGTCGTGATCCAGACTTCCCGGTTTGTGGGCCACGTAACCTTGCTGACTTCGTGACGAACCTCGTTGACGAACTCGATCGGGTTGTAACGCGCCATCAGTCAGTCCTTCTTAAAACCTGCTACGGCATTACTGCCGCAAACCTAAATCATACCGCCAAAACCAACCGATCCTGCACACCAGCCTCAACGAGCGAGGCTTAACGCGCAAGAGGCGCCTGCCGTGCATCACTGCACAGCGCGCCCAAAATCCACGGCAATGGCAGGGGCTGGGGGGATCGAACCCACGACCTTCGGTTTTGGAGACCGACGCTCTACCAGCTGAGCTAAACCCCTTCGCTCGACTAAACCAGGTCAATCACCCAAGATGTTGCAACGCGCACACCACGAGCCCACCACCTCGAATCAACCAAACAGAGTCCGGTTCGTTATCCTAGTTCACAAGACTTGTCACGCGCCAAAAGACAATCTTTTTGCAATGCGGCAAATTGGAAGCGCAAAACCCTGAAAATCGCCTTGAAATCGCCTTAGCGAACCTCTTCCACGACCACCGCGGTGCCGTAAGCCAGCACCTCGGTTACCGCCGCAGCGATCTCGTTGGCATCATAGCGCATCCCGATAATGGCGTTGGCCCCCAGCCGGTGCGCTTCCGCCACCAGCAGGTCGTATGCCTCTTGCCGTGTCTGTTCGCAAAGCTTCTGATAAATTGAGATATTCCCGCCGAAAAACGTCTGAATGCCAGCCCCGATATTGCCAACCACGCTGCGAGAACGCACTGTCAACCCGCGCACGAGCCCTAAGTGCCTTACCACGCGATAACCAGGCAAATCGTTTGTCGTCACCACAAGCATCGCATTCCCCTCGATTTGAGCTGATCAAAGCACCTCTTCAATGGACCTTGACCATCGCAGTTACAATACCCGCAAGCGCGCCAAACCAAAGCGCAATAGTCGCCAGCGCCTGAACACTGAACCCCAACCCGCGCTTATCGGCAGCCCTTGAATAACCCACCAGGTACATCACCCGTCCGATGATCCACACGACGCCCACCAATGCCGCCCACACGTCGCTCACGTACAGCGCAAACAGCCAGAGCGCCGGCAGCATGATCGGCATCCACTCGACCGTGTTCATCTGAACGCGGTACGCCCGCTCGAACTCGGGGTGCCCCGTCATCGCCGGTGCCTTAACACCCGTCTTCCGCCGCGCTTGCGCCACGAAAATCCCGGTCGCAAACAAAAACAGACACGCAAACAGCGTCACTAGCGCGGTGAAGTGCGGCAAGACAAACCTCCTACAGGTACAACGACCGCACGCGTCCTACCACAGTTCGCCGCCATGCACCCGCAAAGGCTCATCGCGGCCCAGCGCCTCACATTAAAGCCTCGACCTCCAGCTGTGCAGGGGCCGATTTCGGTTTCAGGCCACTTCCGACACGTTGCTGAGATGGGGATCGATCGGCAGCGGCACGCTGCGCTCCGCCCCGGGCCAAAGTGCTTCGCCTTGGCGAACGCCGCCACCGCCCGTCACTTTGGGGTCCTTGAAACCAAGCTCGCGAAACTTACCCTCGATGATGTCGTTACCCGCCCAAGTCTCAAACCCGGTCAGCTTAACCGTCGCCCGGTAACGCTTATTGGTTCGCAGAGTAAACGTCGCGCTCTCAAGCAAGCCACGGGCGTGTTTGGCATTGAAGCTGGCCCAGGAACGATCAAACAGCCACTTACGCATGATACGTCCTCCTATGTGCAATTGCTTTACCAAATTTACCTTCAAGTATCAGTAGGCACTAAATCTTTTCGCGACCGGCGGAGCGCCGTTTGATGATTTTAGCTCCCGCTTAACCTCACTCGCCACGCACCATGATCATCGAATTCGGCGTCTTCATCACGCTGTTGATTTCGCGATAAACCTGACAGGCAACATTTTTGCCCCTGAAGAAATCGTTGTACGTCGCCGCCGCGCACCCGGGCGTATTCCGGCACACCGCCCGGCAACCGGCCGGCGAATCCGCCGACGACATCTTGATCTGCTCGCCCATCACCGACACGCCCTCATAGATCTCGAAGCCCTGCTCCTTGCGGCTCATAGGCATACCGATCTTTGCAGCGATCTTCCGGCTTGCAAGCGGATCCTTACCCTCCGGCGGCTGCGGTACCGCGTCAGGGCGCACCCCCGACCGCCAGTTCTGGTCCTCGTAACGCGCATCGACCCTTGCGTACAACCGGCACTGCCCCATCACGGGGCTGCGCCGTCCATGCTGAAAACCAGCGCAGTCCGGCTCGGCTTCGCAGGCATCTCGGCATGCCGCAGGATTGGGCTGCCGCTCCTCCCTGATTTTGATGCCATCAATCCTGATGTTTTCGGCAATGGTCATGGTGGCGGCGGGCTTGGCCCTAGAAATCACGGGAGGGATCACCGGCGGCAGCGTCGGCGGGGCAGGCTTGGCCGCCGCCGCGTCCCGTTTCTTCGCGTCGTCCTCAAGCTTGCGCAACCGTTCCTGCAGCGCCGCCACGTCAACTTCCGTCCCGTTCGGTGCAACCGCAATTGACCCTTGCGACGCCACCGCAGCCCCGCCGGCAAAAAAGAACTCACCCGTCATCGCCGAATGATCCCACGGCACCTGCTTGCCGCCCGTCGCGCCGACGACGTCCTTGCGCACCTCGATCAGCGTCGCCGGTAAATTGCGTCCCTTGTCGCCCATATGGCGCACTAGCGCAGACGTAAACGGCGAATTGCGTCCATCGCCGTCGAGCGCGACGTTCCCCGGCTGCGTCGAGTAAGCAATAAACGTCCCAAGCCCAGTCGCCGCCGCAGCCAAACCCCGGCCCACCGACGTCCCCCTCGTCCCCATCGAGCGGGCAAGATTGCGCGCGAATGGATTGTCCCGGCACGCATCGAGGAAGATGATCGTCGTCTTGCCTTCGCGGTCGATCTCCAACTGCCTCAACACGAAATCGAGCTGCACTGCCTCAAACTCGAGATCCCGCTCCCGCTCCAGCTTAGCATCGACCGGGATGAGATAGTTCTGCTGCCCGACCTGCATGCCATGACCGGCATAGAAGAACACCGCGACATCCGCCTTGCCCAATTGATCTGCAAACGCCCGCAGCGCGCCATCGAACTTGCGCCGGTCGGCGTCGAGCGCCTCCACGACCGTAAATCCAGCCGCCTTGAGCGCCGCCGACATATCGCGCGCATCGTTGATCGGATTGGTCAGCGGCGGCGCCGACTGATAGCCGCTGTTCCCAACCACCAACGCGACCCGTGTTTCAGCGCGAGCGTCGCTGAGGCCAATGGCAAGCAACGAGGCCACGAGAGCCATCAACCAAACGCGCATGACATACCCCAACCGCTTGAGAGCCGATCAACACCGTACAGTGTTCATTCTGCTCCTACGGCCCGGCATCATCAAGGCAATCGGGCACCGCATCGCGACAGCAACGGCGCAAACCAATTTTGCAAAAAAAGGAGTTGGAGCGGGTGAAGGGAATCGAACCCTCGTATTCAGCTTGGAAGGCTGCTGCTCTACCATTGAGCTACACCCGCGTCGCCCCTTGCATACATGACTTTGTCTGCTCCGGGGAGTGTCAAAAGGCAATTTCACTTCAGCCCGCCCACCGGCCCACTAAGTCCAGCTCCGCTGGACAAGCGCCGAAAAGGCGCCGGCGCGAACGCCGGACTCAAAAGCTATGGCGTTCTACACGCCAGAACTTTTAAAAGAAAAGATGGTGGGGGAAGTAGGACTCGAACCTACGAAGGCGTAGCCAGGGGATTTACAGTCCCCCCCCTTTGCCGCTCGGGACATTCCCCCATCCTTGCAAGGCACAAACAGGCGCACCAAACAAAAACGCCCGGGCTTAGAGCTGCCCGGTGCGAGCGGGCTTTATGATGAGCGTGGATGCCCATGTCAATTGGAAAAGAACCGCGCTAAACCCCGTGCACATGCTTTCCCTAAGCACCACCGCACCCCTATCAATCCTTAGAGACGATTAGCCGCCATGAACCGCCCTTTTGACAACAAACGCCCGCGCGGATTTAGCCCTCCTGGACGCCCCCAGAGCCGCCCCAAACGCGACGATGACGACGTGATCCGGCTGTATGGCCTGCATGCGGTAGAAGCAGCGTTGAACAACGAAGCCCGCTCTATCAACAAACTGATGATGACCGAGAACGCCGAAAACAAACTGGCAACCCTGGTGGCTAGGCGCGGCGTCCCCGCCCAGCGCGTCACCCCGCGCGATCTCGACCGGCTGCTCGGCCCAGACACAGTCCATCAAGGCGTGATGCTCGAAACCGGCCCCCTCGAAGAACCCGAACTGATCGACTTAGCCGAAACAGCAGCGGGCGGCGGCGGCCCGGTCATCCTCCTCGATCAGGTCACCGACCCCCACAACGTCGGCGCGGTCCTGCGCTCTGCCGCCGTGTTCGGCGCGTCCGGCGTTGTCATGACCCGCCGCAACTCCCCGCCGCTGAATGGCACGCTGGCCAAATCGGCCTCCGGCGCCTTGGAACTCGTCCCCGTCGTTCTGGCCCAAAACCTGTCGGGCGCATTAAACGACCTGCGCGATGCCGGCTTCACGATCCTGGCACTCGACGGCGAAGCCGATACCCTGCTTGAAGACGAACCGCTGACCGGTGCCATCGCCCTCGTGTTCGGCGCCGAAGGCAAGGGCCTCCGCCAACTGACGCGCACCACCTCCGACCGCCTCGTCAAAATTGCGACAGGCGGCTCCCTCAACAGCCTCAACGTCTCGAACGCTGCCGCCATCGCCCTCCACCTCGCCGCCATGCGCAGGCGGGGCAAAAAGTAAGACAAGACCCCGACCAACAAAAAAGCCGCCCGTTAGCGGGGCGGCTTTTCCAATTGCAAAGGTTGTGCGCAATCAATCGCAGATGGTCGGGCGGTAGCAGCGATAAACGCCACCGCGGCAGACCGTGTCGCCATAGCGGTTTTCAAAGCAGCGGCGATCGCTCCAACCGCATTCTTCGTGGCCCTTGTAGCAACCCGAGCGATAATAGCCACGGTCGCGGGCGCTTGCAGCGGCACCGAGAATGCCAAGACCGATGATGCCGGCAGCGATACCAACACCAACGCCGCGGCCACCTGCCTGCGACGGCTGCGACGCAGCCAGCGAGAAGCCGATCATGGTGACGACGGCCATAAACATTGAAGTGATCTTCTTGAACATGCGGGTTTCTCCAGCAGGCCGTCAGAGCGGCGTTATGAGAAGAGCCAAAGACGCGCAAAAGGCTTGCGCATCTTAAGGTGCAACGTGTTTCAGATCACATGAATGTGACCTGAACACGCCTCGAACTTGGCAACCTATGGACGATTACCATTGATGGTGACGATGCTCGCCGTGATGCTTGGCGTGCCATTTCACGTGATTGTAGTGCTTCTTGTTCGCGCCCCAGGCCTGATAGTATTCGGGGTGAACAAAATGGGCCCGCTTCAGCGGCACGCTATTGCGCGGCTTCCAGTATCCCGAATTGTAATACGGATAATAGCCGCTCGTCTGATAGCGATAAGCGTACGGATCTGTCGTACCATTCGCCAGATAATAGTGCTGATAGCGCGGGTAATAGACCCAATGCCGGACGTGCCGGACGCCGACCCAGCCTTCAGGCGGGTTCGCGCGGTCATGATCAAATGCCTGCGCAGCTTCCGGCGATGCCGCCACCACCGCAACGGCAGCAACCGCAAGGGCCAATAGTCCTTTGATTCGCATACTCAACTCCTACACTCGGTAAACTGGCGAGTAGTCTTATCAAAAAAGGGTAACAAACCCTTGCTGATAAACCGGTCAAGCAATGAAAAATCGAGAAAGCTAGAGCCAGTGCCGCTCAAATCTGCCAGCTAAATCGCGTTCTTGAATGCCTTGCGCGAAAATACTGTCGCCGCCATCACGTAGAGATCGAGCGTGATCGACCAGTGGTCGATGTAATAGAGATCGAATTCGACCCGCTCCCGCATGGCGCCTTCCGTCTCGGTCGGCCCGCGCAGACCGTTCACCTGCGCCCACCCTGTAATACCAGGACGAACATTCAATCGGCGGCGGTACTTGGCGATCCGAGTCTCGAAAATCCGGTCATGAGCAACCGCGTGGGGCCGCGGCCCCACCAGCGACATATCGCCGGCGACGACGTTGAAAAGCTGCGGCAGCTCATCGATGTTGGTCCGGCGCAAGAGTTCGCCGATCCGGGTCACGCGAACATCCCCTTGCGTCGCCTGCTTGATGACATCGCCATCGTCGAGCGTCGTCATGGTGCGGAACTTCCAGATCCGGAACTCCTTCAAGTTGTACCCGCGCCGCCGCTGCCGGAAGAACACAGGTCCCGGGCTGTCACGCTTGATCGCGATGGCGACTACTAAGAACAACGGACTAAGGAGAATAACGGCAACGCTGGCCACAACGATATCGAACGCACGCTTGGTCGCGGCCTGCATCATTGTAAGAGGAGGGGCCGTCAGTGAAAGCGCGCTAGCGGTCCCGAAATGAGCCACGCGCGCGTCCGAAAACCGGCCGATGACGGCCGACGCCCCAAGGTGGATCGACACCGGAAGGACCGTAAACGCATCGACCACTGCTGCAATCATGTCGCCGCGCGACCAGTCTGTGAGAATGACGACATCATCCACGCCAAGCCCGCGCGCCTTGTCGATCGCATCCGATAATCCAGGCTGCACCTCGCAAACGGAGTTAGGCAAGGTCGCAGCCGCCACCACCCGGCACCCGGCACCCGGCGTTTCAAACGCCTGCGTCATGCGCTTGATTTCATCGTCGGCGCCCACCAGCATGATCCGCCGGCTGGCGATCCGTCCCCGCGCCATAGCCCCGGCCAAAACCCGCGCAACAGCCTCGTCCAGCGCCACGACCGCAACCAGGCCGGTGACATAGAACGCCACCAGCCAGCCGCGCGAGAAAAGCCCCGTCGTTTTGGTCAGAAGCCCGATAAACGCAAGACAAAGAAACGCATAGTTCCACTGCACAAACATCCGCCCAGCGGAACGTTTGCCTTCTTGAAAGTCCTGAAACTTGTAAGCATCCCGAAACAAGATGGGTACGGTGAACAACAGAGACGTCGAAACACCGACCGCCGCATAATTGGCCATGTCGCCATGATCGCCGTACACCCACAGATGATAGGCAACGCCAGTCGCAAAGGCGGCGCCCACGATCAGCATGGCCTCGATAAGCATGACGGCCAGCGAGAATTCGGCGCGCCCGAACACCCATTTGCTCACATCCGCACGATGCCGCCAAGCATTAGACTGATAACTCACCGGCTCACCCTTTTGCTTACACTCTGACGTTTCGGCCAATGCTTGAACGCAGACCCGCGTCCGGTCACCCGATTAGTCCTGAAGAGAGAGGCATGTCTTCGCACGATGCCGTCTGATCGTAAGTCGCCTTACTATACCAACAGCGCACGAGGCAGAAGACGCCACTTTGTCTCCCAGTCGACAATTCCAAAGATTAACGTATGCAGATAACGTGCCGGATCAGCACGAACAACCGTCAGTGCTGCAACGCAGCAGAATAACACCGTTCCCGCGTCCAGACCCCGGCCCGGCACGCGGCTTGCAGCCACCCTCCCGAACGCACGAAACAGGGACTGATCGCATTCGGATCAGACAGCCCACCTGCCCGCGGGAAAATGTGAATGTCGGTTTTTAGCGCGACTGAAGCCTCACACGGACAAATCCTTAAAATAGTGTCGCCAGGACGGGGCAAAATGATACAGAATAGCTTTCGTCTCCCAACGCATCGTCATGTTTCCGTTGAAAAAAGACCGCAAGTAGGCGTCATGAACAGCGTTGTATCAGCCCTGACCCAACATACCGCCCAGCACGCCCAAAACTCCGGGCGCCCCAAACCCGCCAAGACAAACATCAGCGGACTGTGGACCATTCTGGCACGCCGTTTACCCAGCATTGCCGCGATTACGCTGGCAGCGCTGGCCGCGAGCGCCCTCTATCTGGCAATCGCGCCGCCCACCTATACGTCGAGCGCAACCCTCATCATCGACCCCCGGCTGAAAAAGATCGTCACCGAAGATACGTCCCAAAATAACAACGGCCCTGATCTGGCACTGCTCGAAAGCCAAGTCGCCATCATTCGCTCCGACGCGGTCTTGAGCCGCGTTGTCGAGAAGATGAAACTCGCTGGCGACATTGAATTCGCCCCGCCCGGCGGCACCGGCATCGGCTCCAAGATCAAAGCCGCCCTCGGCCTGAAGCCGGCGCCCATCGAACCCGCCACGCAAGCCCTCGCCACTCTTGCCCAGCGTCTCACCGTCAAACGCGCAAGCAAAACATACGTCGTCGAAATCGAAGCGACCTCCGATTCGCCAGTGAAGGCCGCCCGCCTCACGCAGGCGATCGTCAACGCCTATCTCGCCGACCAAACCGGTGCCAAGACCGATGAAGCCCAGCGCACCAACACCATGATCGACAGCCGCCTCGGCGAGCTGCGCGAACAGGTTCGCCGCGCCGAAACCCGCGTCGATGAATTCCGTAAGGCCAACAAGATCTTGACCTCCGAAGGTGGCACCGTCGGCGAACAGCAGCTGACGCGCCTCAATTCAGAGTTGATCAACGCCCGCACTCAGGCCGCCGAAGCCAAGGCCCGGCTGGACGCCGTGACGGCTGCCGCCCGCTCCGGCGACACCGACGTCATCACCGACCCCGCCAAAACCGGACTGGTCCAGCGTCTGCGCGAACAGTTGGCACAAGTTGCCCGCCGCGAAGCGTCGCTGGCCTCCCAGCTTCTACCGCGCCATCCTGTCCTGATCGACATCCACTCCCAGATGACCGAGATCAAATCCCAGATCACCGCAGAATTGAAGCGTCTCGCCGCCACCGCCAAGGGCGACTATCAAGTCGCCGCAAGCCGCGAGCGCGAACTCTCGAGGGCGCTGGAAGCGGCGAAGGAGGAAGTCGCACGCACCAATACCGCCCAAATCAAACAACGCGAACTGGACCAGGAAGTTGTCGCCAGTCGGGAACTGATGCGCGTATTCCTTACCCGTTCGAAGGAAACCGACGAGCAGCAAAAGCTCAGCACGCCTGACGCACGCATGATCTCGCCACCCTCCGTGCCATCTCGCCCAAGCAAGCCTGTCCCTGCTCTCATCCTGGCGCTCGGCCTGTTAGGCGGATTGGCCGCCGGCGTCGCCCGTGCCCTGACCCTGGACCACTTCGATCACAGCCTTAAATCGTCTGCCGAGGTCGAAAATCTCACCGGCTTGCGCACCCTCGCCACAATCCCCGCCCTTCCTTCCCGCCCGCACAACGCGCCTCCTGCCCGGCCCCGGGGCCCACCGACCGTCATTGAGGCCTCGCGCTTCGGCAACCTCGCTCGCGCCCTTACCAATCCCCAGGGGCCTGCCGAGATCGGCTATCGCCGCGCCACGATGGGCTTATTGAACCGCATCCGCATGAATGCGCCGGCAAACGTCCCCCACAACGTGATGTTTGCTGGTCCCTTCGCCAGTTCTGGCAGCACGCCAACGGCCTTCGCGATCGCGTACGCCGCCGCCTGCGCCGGTGACCGCGTCCTCCTGATCGACGCCGCTTCCGCCAACACGACGCTCTCGGACGCCTTAATCGACAAACTGCCCGTCGAAGGCCCCATCGCGCTTGACAGCGAAAACGACCTATCCTCGATCGTCACCCGCGACACCCGTTCAGGGCTGGCGTTTCTGCCGATCGCAATGGCCGACCTGCGTTCTCTGAAAGCGGCGCAGCGCAAGCGCCTCCAGACCGGCCTTGAGCAGTTGGCGAAGGCCTATGACCTTGTGGTCATCGACAGCGGCGGCGTGCTGGAGGACGAATCCGCCCATATCATCCTGCCGTTCGCGAAAGAGGTCATCCTCATCGCAGAGGCTGGTGAAACCCAAGCAGCCACCTTGACCGCCGTCTCACAGCAACTCGACGGCGCCCGCGACAGGATCGCCGGTGTGGTGCTGACGGGTCCGCAATCTGCACCCTCCTGACAAATTGCCTCACTTTTGCTGCAAAGCAGCAAAAGGGTAAATTATCTGTTAAAAGAGCACGCTACAGTTGATGCAGTCAGCCAATCCGTGCACGAAAAATCCGTCCAAAAATAGCGAGCAGATCGTGGCGTCCCTCCTTACAAGCGCTGAACCCTCAAGCGCAGCCCCCGCCCTAGCACACGTCGATGGCTGGCCCATCCACTTGGCCAACCTGCCCTCGGCCATCTCGAAAATCATTGCTAAGGCACGCGAGGGCGTCGGTTTCACCGTCTTCACGATGAACCTCGACCACATGGTCAAACTGCGCACGCACCGCGTCTTCCGGCAGGCTTACGCCCTCGCAGATCTTGTGACCGCCGACGGCGCTCCCGTCGCCTGGCTCGCCCGGCTCCACGGTGCCAGAATCGAACGCACCACAGGTGCCGACATGTTCATTCCATTGGCAGCCGCTGCAGCCCGCGAAAACATGCCGGTCTACATTTTTGGCTCGTCGATGCCGGTTTTATCCAAGGCTTCGCAGGCGCTTTCGTCCGCGACCGCAGGCAAGATCAAGTTCGCAGGCCTCGTCTCGCCCTCACAGAATTTCGATCCCTTCGGCGCCGAAGCCGACGCCACTATCGACGATATCAAGGCCTCCGGCGCACGCCTGTGCTTCGTGCTGCTAAGCTCGCCTAAACCCGAAGTCTTCGCAGCCCGCGCCGTCGC
Source organism: Hyphomicrobiaceae bacterium (assembly GCA_031365425.1). Taxonomy (GTDB): domain Bacteria; phylum Pseudomonadota; class Alphaproteobacteria; order Rhizobiales; family Hyphomicrobiaceae; genus JANXVY01. The sequence goes on along the minus strand of JANLYB010000281.1, from coordinate 9,966 downwards.
CAAAGGCTGTACGGCAGGCTTCGTCTGCGTCGGTGCCGCCGCCGACTTCATCGCCGGAACCCAGGTTCGCGCCCCCGCCCTGCTCCAGCGCTACGGCCTCGAGTGGGCATGGCGTCTTGGCAACAACCCGCGCCGTTTGGCTAAGCGTTATGCCGATTGCGCACGAGTCTTGCTTGATGTCGCCGTAATAGCGCCCGTTTGGCACAACTTTGGTGGCCGGGAAATCTAACCGCCCCCCGCTCTCACGCTACTGGAACATCCGCCCATGACGTCACCGGCTAAGACCTCGACCGCTCTCCCCAAACTGATGTTCTACACCCACGGCCTCGTCGATGGCGGAGGTGAACGTTTATGGGCGTGCCTCGCCACGGCGTTTCACCAGCGCGGCTACCCCGTCGTCTTCGTGCAGGACTTCGAGGCCAGCGAAAACGCTCACAACCTCGACCCTGCGATCCCGGTCTTTACTCTTGGCCGCAACCACTACACAGCTACCAAACGTCTTATCGAAATCCTGCAGACCGAACGCCCCGCTGTCTCTCTCTCTGGCGTTGGCGCATCCAACTCCAAGATGATGGCCGCCCTCCGCTTCGCCGATGTGCCGACCAAAGCCATCCTGACCTATCACGGATTCAAGGAATGGCAGACCGGCCTGTTGAGCTTGGCCACGTACGTCGGCCTCCCAAAGCTGAGCGATATGGCGGCCCGCACCGTCGCTGTGTCGTCCGGCCTGCGCGAACAATTGGTGCATCGCTGGGGCGCAATTGCCAAAAAAACTATTTGCATTCACAACCCGGTCTTCTTCCCGCCGGACGCGCCCATCCCGACCGCTGAAGAATTGGCGAGCCGCGACGACGTCGTCCTCGCCGTCGGCCGCCTGGTTGCCGAAAAAGATTTCACCACCCTCCTGCGCGCCTTCGCTCGCCTCGACCGCCCCCATGCAAAGCTCGTAATTCTCGGCAAAGGCCCACAGCAGGCCAAACTCGAAGCCGAAATTGTCCGCCTAGGGCTCAAGGGCCGCGTTGAGATGCCCGGCTACAGCAAAGAACCCTGGAACCACTACGCACGTGCCAAGTGCTTCGTGTCGTCTTCCAATTCAGAGCCGTTCGGCAACGTCGTGGTCGAAGCCATGGCATACGGCCTACCGGTCGTGGCAACGGCCTGTGACGGCCCTCAGGAAATCCTCCAGCACGGCACGCATGGCCGCATCGTCTCAGTCGGCGACCACGTCCAGCTCGCCCACGCCATCGGCGACACCCTCGACAATCCCCCCGGCGCCCCGGCGCGCCGCCGCGCCCGCGCCGACGATTTCTCGTTCGCGGTCCGAGTTCCGGCCTATCAGGCCCTCATCGACGAAGTTCTCGCCGAACAGCGCGTTGCCCAAGCCGCAAAGTTTATCGCGACCTGTGCAAGCGCGGCGAACCGGGACGAAGTCACCCGAACCGCCCTCCCGCACCAAGCACAATGACCGCCGTGAGCGAACCCCTCAGCGCCGCAGCGGCCGCAACGCCGGTACGCGTCTTTATCGATCTGACCCACCTTGGCCGCCACGTTACCGGCATCGAGCGGGTCTCGATCGAGCAATTCGAAAAGGTCGATTTCGACCAAGCCAACGTGACGCCGGTGCGCTCCAGCGGCACGCTCTCGCTGATCTTCAAACAGCAGATCTGGCTACCGCTACTTGCGCTTTTGCATCCCAACGCGATGTTTGTCTTTCCCGGCTTCCCGCCCTCGCCGCTGATCGTGTTTGCCCGCAGCCGGGTCATCTGGTACGTCCACGACCTGTTCTTAATCACCCGCCGCGCCGACCTCGGCCTCCGCGCTAAACTCTATATGGCGGCTCCCTTCGCCTTTGCGGTCAAGCGACTGCTGAACTTTCAGGTCAACTCTCAAAAGACCGCCGATGAACTGGCTATCTTCGCTCCTGCCGGCGCGAAAATCAGCCTATACCGCCCGAGCGTCGCCAACGTATTCGCGCTCGATCCCGCCGGCCGCGCGGAACGCCCGGCCCACCCCAAACCGCTGAAAATCGCCACCCTTGGCACTGTCGAGCCGCGCAAAAACTACGCCGCCGCTCTCCCCATTCTTGACGCTTTGACCGCGCTTGGCCATCCGGGCGCGCAACTCCACATCATCGGCCGCGAAGGCTGGGGCGAAGCCAAAGACGCCCTCAACAACCATCCGCGCGTTACGATCCACGGCTACCTCTCCGCGGACCGGGTGAAAGCCCTGCTGGAGGACGCCGACCTTTATCTTTGTACCTCCCACGACGAAGGTCTCGGCCTCCCTCTGCTCGAAGCCCAGTACGCTGGCCTCAGTGTCATTGCTCCCGACAAGACGGTTTTCCGCGAAGTCCTGGGCGACAGCGCAATCCTCATCGACGCCGCCAAGCCCCTGGAGGCCGCGACCAAAATCGCTCAATCGATGTGCGTTCCTGACTGGCGTGCCCGCTCGACCGCAGCCGCTTTGGCCAACGTAATCCGTTGGAATGGCCTCGCGTCCGGTGACGCCGCCAACGCCCGGCAGATCTTCGCCCAGTCCGCTTTGTCACACTAGTGTGCATAATTATGCAGCCGTCGCGCGTCCGATTGACCACCTGCGGCAAAAAAGTGTTATATCCTGGTCCAAATTACGGCAGCGACGATGCGGCTTGCTTTAAGCTACATGTCGCGCCAGATATCGCTTCGAGGGAGGCTAAGTACATGGTTATGTTCGCACGCTCGCACAGGCTCGCCCTGCCGGCAGCAGTTGCCCTCGGCGCGCTCTTGGCCGCCCCGCTCGCCGCGAACGCCGGTGACGGCGCGATCGGAGCCCTGGTCGGCAACTGGAGCGGAAGCGCGCAGGCGACCCTCGACAGCGGCCAAACCGAAAGCATGCGCTGCAAAGGCTATTACACCGGCCAAGGCAGCGATGGTTTAGGCATCGCTATCCGCTGCGCCAACGCCTCGTCCAAGATCGACTTGCGCGCTACGTTGACGTTCGCCAACGGCGCTGTATCCGGCAATTGGGAAGAGCGCACGTATAACGCGGCCGGCAGCGTGTCGGGCAAATCTTCCGCCAACAAAGTCAACCTCGCCATCACCGGCGGCGGGCTGACGGCGGCCATGGCGGTCAACATCACCGGTGCCAGCCACTCGGTTTCAATCTCGACGCAAGGCACCGGCCTGAAAGGCGTCAACATCAGCTTCAATCGCGGCTAATCTGACGGTCACGATCACATTCCGCTCCGCGAATGAGCCCCACTCTGCTATTGAGGCGCAACGACGCCCGCCGGACGCTTGCCGTCCCTGAACGGAGATGATCTGAAATGCCGATCCTGCGCACGACCCTTATTGTGGCCGCCTGCATTGGCCTTAGCCTCCCCGCCATGGCCGGTGGCCGCCCGCGCGCCGGCTTTGACAGCGGCGACGGCGCCGTCGTCGCGCAAAGCAAATGGGGTCACGGCACCGTTTCCGGCCCCGTGCGCTACACCTCGCTAGGCCGCCAAGTGCGTCTACCCGGCGGGACCTGGGAATATTGCAAGCGCAGCTGCTCTGAAACCCTGCGTGTCTCGACCATCGATTACTGGGAAGCCCAAAGCGGCATCGGCGCCGAATGCGGCATCTTCGGCTGCCTGGAAGTCCGCTATCCGCGTTAAATCAAGCGGCTGGTCTTCACTCGCTTGTCTTCACTTACGAAATATACGGGTTTGTGCGCCGCTCGAGCCCGATCGTGCTTCCCGGCCCATGCCCGCAAATGAACGCATAGGCGTCATCAAGAACCATCAACTTGGTCTTGATCGCATGAATGAGCGCATCGTGATCGCAGTAGGGGAAATCGGTCCGCCCAATTGACGACCGGAAGATCACATCCCCGACGATCAAAAACTTCTGCGCTTTATGTACAAACACAATAGACCCAGGCGAGTGCCCAGGGCAGTGCAGAATTTCAAACGTCTGGTCGCCGACGGTGACGGTATCGCCTTCATCCAACCAATGGTCCGGCGTCACATTCTTGGCGGCGATCCCGTAGCTGCGACCCTGCGTCTCCAGATTGTCGAGCAGGATCTTGTCGGCCCGATGCGGACCTTCGATTTTGACCTTGAGGCGCGCCCGCAGTTCGTCCGCTCCCCCCGCATGATCGATGTGCCCGTGTGTGAGCAGTATCTTTTCCGGGATCATCCCGACCTTAGCGATAGCCGCCATGATCCTATCAAGATCCCCGCCCGGATCGACGACGGCGCCAGCCATGCTGACCTCATCCCAGATCAACATACAATTCTGCTCGAACGGCGTCACCGGCACGATGGCGGCTTTCAGCCCTGATCGCTTGACGTTCATCGTCGGCTTGTCTGGTGTGGTCATGAACTACCCTGCCCGGATAAGGAGGAGAGCAGTTAGCTCAATGCGGCATTCCATTCCAAGAAAAAACAGCAGAAACGAAAACGGGAGCGCGAGCCCCCGTTCAAAATCCATCTTTGTCCGGCTGCGTCCGATCAGGCCGCAACATGCTCGTCACCGGGATTACGCAGCACATAGCCACGGCCCCAAACGGTTTCGATGTAGTGCTCGCCACCGGTTGCCAACTGCAGCTTCTTGCGAAGCTTGCAGATGAACACGTCGATGATTTTGAGTTCCGGCTCGTCCATCCCGCCATAGAGGTGGTTAAGGAACATTTCCTTGGTGAGCGTCGTGCCTTTGCGCAACGAGAGCAGCTCAAGCATCTGGTACTCTTTGCCCGTCAGATGGACGCGCTGGCCATTCACTTCGACCGTCTTCGTGTCGAGATTGACGCGCAGATCGCCGGTTTCGATCACCGACTGCGAATGCCCCTTCGAGCGCCGCACAATGGCGTGGATGCGCGCGACCAGCTCATCCTTGTGGAACGGTTTGGTCATGTAGTCATCGGCGCCAAAGCCGAGACCGCGAACCTTATCTTCGATCTGCGCCAGCCCTGACAGGATCAGGATCGGCGTCTGCACTTTGCTCACCCGCAAAGTCTTCAAGACCTCGTAACCGCTCATATCGGGCAGGTTGAGATCGAGCAAAATAATATCGTAGTCGTAAAGTTTGCCCAGATCGACGCCCTCTTCTCCAAGGTCCGTCGTGTAGCAATTAAACCCTTCCGACTGCAGCATCAGCTCGATGCTTTGCGCTGTTGCGCTATCGTCTTCAATTAGTAGGACCCGCATCGTCTCATTCCCTTATGGCCGTCTCGCCGTCTGGACCGCCGCTCCAAACTTCCCAACTCACCAACGCGTGGCCCTAACTCAAATTAACAAATACACTCCAAAGGTTAACAAACCCTAATTTTGTCTTGCGTGGCACGCAAAAACGAAACGAATTTCATATCACGCCATAAGTTGCAGAATCATCCCGGCACGATTATCCCGGCCAAACAGGCCACACGCATACCGGCACGAAAATGCCCAAATCCATCCCGGTTTTTGCGAACCCCCGCTCACTGCCACCGAATCGAGCAGTAACAGAATTCGCCCGCCCGCCCTAGAGCAACGGCGGCATTTTTGTGACGAAAGCGCGCTTGAGCGACACCAGCGCAACATTTCTTTGGGTTTACCGCAGCTTAAGGACAGTGTGCAAAGATCAAATCTGAGATATACTCGGCCCGCTCACTGGAACTGCCATCGCCCGTAGCGACGGACGTTCGGTAAATACAGTTGCGGACACGACATATTGGCACGGTCCTTGAAGCGCCTGTTCATAGCGTCCCTGTGACGTCGCAAAGAACGGACGCAAGTTGAGGCAAACTCTTCTGGGATGCGCCAATCGCGCGTGACCCGCAGTTCGAATTTGTATGGGGTATCGAGCTATGAAAGCCAGAGAAGCCGCGCTTCGCATCAAACGGTTCGAAGCCGACGAAAACTCGAGAAAAGTAGCAAACCTCGAGTCGATGATTGCAGACTTCAATTCGATGGCTGCCGATTTGGATCGCCAGATTCAAGCCGAAGAAGATCGTACAGGGATCAAAGACCCGGGCCACTTCGCCTATTCGACATTCGCCAAGTCGGCAACGCACCGCCGCAACAACCTGCGCGCGTCGGCGTCCGAATTGAAAGCAAAACTAGAAGCCGCGCTCAAATCTCGCGACGATGCCGTGGGCCAATTGTCGGAGATCAGCTCCCCAGCGTCACCGCGCACGGCACAGCGCAATCGCCGCCGCCCCGACCGTTCGTCGGCCGCACCTCTGCGCTGATACTCCTTCGGCCCAATCAGATCGCAGTCCGGCATCATCGATGCCGGTCTAGCGCCCGCTGAAAAAGAGCCAAGACCCGAGCCGGCCGGGACAAGCGCCCGGTCGTTGATGAAACACGACGTTCAGTTACCCACAGCCCGCCCAGCCGCGACCATTTCGTCGATGCTTTATCGATCCGCTGCCATGCTATGGTCACGCCGGATTGGCACCCAATGGTACTCAGTCGACGTCGATGGGAAAGCGGCAGGTGGCAAAACCGGCAAAATATTGGCCAAAGTGGTGCGCACGGGCAATCGCTCTACCGGCAGCCGCTTTGCTAGCAGGTTGCAGCAGCACCGGCTCAGATATGCTGAAAGCCCCCGCCGGACTGGTGACAGCAGGTGCCGAAGCCGTAGCCAACGTCCCTATGCCAAAGCTCGACCCCGAACCAATCGGCTCTCCGATCGAAATCTACACCCGCATTGGGCGCGGCGCTGGCATTTGCTGGTTCGGCCCCCACGGTGAACTCAAGGCCAACCACATTTTTCACGCCGAAGTTGCGCCGCCCAGCAAGGGCGGCCGCTCCGAAATCGTTATCCACGAAAAAGACCTGAACATGCCCAACCCGAGGGGCAATCGCGCATTTCGCATCCACATTTCCCCCGAAGGCGACAACGCGGCTCTCGAAATCGAAAATATTCGTTTTCCTATTGAAGTCGGCCAACGCATGACCGCCGATGTCCGCCGCTGGGCCCGTAATGATCTGACCTGCCACGATGCAGCCCAAACCAAGGGGTGGGACGCAAAAAACGGCCCGCCGCAACCCGACCCGCCAGCCAAGCCAGCCGCCAAGGCACGCGAACGCAAGACCTGATCTGATCAAAGAAGCCTAAAAATGCGCCCTAAAACGGCCAGTTCTTGCTGGCGGAAGCGCCGAAGAGGCGCCGGCGTGAGCGCCGGACTCAAATGCTTTGGCCGTCTTCAGGACAAAACATTTGAAAGCAAGGAGAGCGGCCAGTTCTTGCTGGCCGAAGCGCCGAAGAGGCGCCGGCGTGAGCGCCGGAGTCAAATGTTTTGGCCGTCTTCAGGACAAAACATTTGAAAGCAAAGTGCCCTATTCCCGGTAGTCCTGTATCCGCGTTGCGCGCAAGCCCGGCAATCCGTGCTTGTCGATAGACCGCTGCCACGACAAAAACTCGTCAACCGTAAGTGTATAGCGCTCGCAGGCCTCTTCAATGCTGAGCAGCCCGCCGCGAACGGCAGCGACCACTTCAGCCTTACGCCGGATGACCCAGCGCTTGGTATCGCGAGGTGGCAAATCGGCAACCGTCAACGGGCTGCCATCCGGCCCAATAACATAGCGCACACGCGCTCTCATGTGATGTTCGGTCATCATACTCATACTCTTTTACAGACCACGAACCCTGTTATACGCGCAGGGCCTTAAAAGCAGACTAAGTTGTTGAGTAAAGACGGTCTAAAGTGATGTTCTACTTCATGATTTTCGTAGCGTTAGCCTTGATGTCAAGTTCAGAATGACACAATTTCGCGTTCTTCTCGCATTATCGGATCAAGGACCGTGCCAATTGACCTTCGCAAAATTGACCAGCGGCAAATAAGCGACGCAGGCGCGCACCGCCTTGCGCCGACCCGGCACTAGGGCCTACATCATGTGTTAAATTGCGGTGCAACGATTGCTCAACGCTGACGGACGCGCAAAAATAACGAGATGACCCTGATCAACCAGAACATCCCCGGAGCGCGCGCCAAGACGCGTGTCGTCGTCGCCATGTCGGGCGGCGTAGATAGTTCTGTCGCCGCCGCAATGCTGGTGCGCGAAGGTCACGACGTTATCGGCGTTACGCTACAGTTATATGACCACGGCAGCGCAACTGGCCGCAAAGGCAGTTGCTGCGCCGGCCAGGACATCCACGACGCACGCCGCGTCGCCGAAACCCTGGGCATCCCGCATTACGTGCTCGACTACGAAAAGCGCTTTAAGGACCAGGTCATCAACGCCTTTGCTGACAGCTACGTCGCTGGCGAAACACCCATCCCCTGCGTGACCTGCAACAGCCAGATCAAGTTCACCGATCTGCTGGAAACCGCCAAGGATCTTGGGGCCACTGCGCTTGCGACGGGCCATTATATCCAGCGCACGGACGGCCCGGACGGTCCTCAACTGCGCCGCGCGGTTGATGCGTCGCGCGACCAGAGCTATTTCTTATTTGCAACCACCCGCGAACAGCTCAAGCAGTTGTGGTTTCCCCTCGGCGGCATGCCCAAGCCGGAAGTCCGCAAGCTGGCCCATGAATTTGGCCTGATGAATGCCGAAAAGGCCGACAGCCAGGACATCTGCTTCGTACCCTCCGGCAAATATAGCGACGTAATCGAGCGTCTAAAGCCCGGCGCGCTCCATCCCGGCAAGATTATCCACATCGATGGCCGCGAACTCGGCCGCCACGAAGGCATTATCAATTATACCGTCGGCCAGCGCCGCGGCCTGAAAATCCCGGCCGCTGACCCGTTGTATGTCATCAAGATCCACGCCGATCGCCACGAAGTTGTTGTCGGTCCGCGCGAGGCCCTGGGCACGCGCACCCTGGAATTGCGCGCGTTCAACTGGCTCGCTGCCGATCACCTTCCCAACACCGGCGAAACCGGCTTGCCCGTTTTTGCCCGCGTCCGCTCGAGCCAGCCCCCCAAGCTGGCCACGTTGTTCATCGACGCGAACGCAAACGTGCGTGTCACCTTGTTCGCAAGCGAAGACGGCGTTTCCGCCGGACAAGCCTGCGTCCTTTACGAAGACGAGCAACCAAACGCTCGTATCCTGGGCGGCGGCACGATCGCCCGCGCAGTCCAGGACAATTTGCTTGCCACAAACCTGGCGCCTCCGCCCAAAGCGGATGCGTCCCGAGCCGTTCCCACGTCCAATCGCGCCCGATAAGGGCACGTCTGCAATCGAAATAGGAGCCCGCTACATGGGATCACTGTCGCGTTCACACGAAGAGTCCAGGTCGCCATTTGCCCGTGCCATGTCAGTCATGACAGGCAAGGCCGTACAAATGGACGAGGACGCCGTTCGTAGCGCATACCGCCGCTGGGCTCCCGTTTACGACAACACGTTTGGTTTCATTTCGACGGCCGGCCGCCGCCACGCCGTTGAAATGATCAACCAGAGCAAGGGCCGCGTCCTCGAAGTCGGCGTCGGCACCGGTTTGTCGCTGCCGGGCTATGCCAAGCATCTCGAAATCGTCGGCATCGACCTCGCCCCGGAAATGCTTGAAAAGGCCCGCGAGCGCGTCGCCACCGGCAACCTCGACCATGTCACCGGCCTCCACGAGATGGACGCCGAGCAATTGGCGTTCCCGGACGCCTCGTTTGACACCGTTGTCGCTATGTACGTAATGACCGTGGTCCCCAACCCGGAAGCCGTCATGCGCGAATTGGCCCGCGTCGTGAAACCGGGTGGTCAAGTTCTACTCGTCAACCACTTCAGTCAGCGCGACGGTGTGCGCGGCTTCATCGAGCGCAGCATGGCTCCGTTTGGCGACCGCCTTGGCTGGCATCCCGTGTTCGACGTCTCGCGCGTAATGGTCTGCGATGAGCTCGCCCTCAAGGACACGCGTTCTCTACGTCCGCTCGGCATTTTCACAATGCTCCGCCTCGAACGCCACTGATCGCCAATTCGGCAAGCTTGAATTGATAGGAACGCGCGCATCTGTTTACAGGTGCGCGCGCTCTGCTTTTAGCGGATACCTCAACCCGCAAAACTCACACCGACAAAGATCGAACGCC
>JANLYB010000253.1:0-7038 GCA_031365425.1 Hyphomicrobiaceae bacterium | reverse complement strand
GCGTTTTACTGTGGGGGAAAACGTGGGGGGAATTACGCCCACCGGCCACAGTGACGATTTGGTGTACCCATGTCCACACGCCACCAGGGGCTTCATCGTCTTTCAGCGATGGCCATCAAACATTTGATTCGGCCTGGCTGGCACGCCGACGGCGGTGGACTCTTTCTTGAAATCGATCCCAGCGGCGCGAAGCGTTGGGCAATGCGGCTCACGGTCAACGGTAAGCGACGCGATTTTGGTCTGGGGCCGCTGCATAAAGTATCGCTCCAACAAGCGCGAGAAGTCGCTGCCGAATATCGCGCCAAAGCATACCGGGGCATCGACCCCACATCCGAGAAGAAGGCAGCGCTCGTCGCGCCCGAAAGTCCGGCATTCGACGAAGCTGCTGACGAGGTTCACCGGCAGCGCATGACCACCTGGAGTAACGGCAAACACGTTGCACAGTGGATCAACACATTGCGCGACTACGCGTTTCCGATCATTGGCAAAAAGCCCGTTGGGGCAATATCTGCCCCTGACCTGCTTAATGTCCTACTCCCTATCTGGTCCAGCAAACCCGAGACCGCACGCCGCGTCCGCCAGCGCATGGGCGTCGTTCTCGATTGGGCGCGAGCCTCTGGCTTTCGCACAAACGAAAATCCGATGCCAATCGTCGACCAGGCGCTGCCCAAGCAAAAGAAGACCGATCGTCATCACGCAGCCCTCCCCTACGAGCGCGTCGGCGCTTTCATTGCCGAGCTCCGTGCAGGACCGTCGGCCGCCGTGACGAAACTCGGCTTCGAGTTTTTGATCCTGACCGCGGCGCGGACGATTGAAGTTCGCAAGGCGTTGTGGACCGAAATCGACCTGGCAGAAGCAACATGGACGATTGCGGGCGAAGATACGGAAACCGGGCGCCGTATGAAGTCCGGCCGCGAGCATATCGTTCCGTTGTCAGGCCGCTGCATCGAAATACTTGCAGAGGCGCGCAAACTCTCAACCGGGAACCTGATCTTCCCCGACAACGGCACCAAGAAGCCGTTGTCCGAAAATCGCTTTCTCAACGCCCGAGACACGATCGGCTACGACAAGGATCAATGCAGCCCGCACGGCTTTCGATCGAGCTTCCGAGACTGGGCTGCCGAAGAGACTGGCTTCCCATCAGAAGTGGTTGAGATGGCCCTAGCACACACCATCCAAAGCAAGGTCGAGGCCGCGTATAGACGTGGCCAACTTCTCGCCAAACGACGTGAATTGATGGAGGCGTGGGCGCACTATGTAAGCGGAATCAATGGTTGAGCCCCGACGACAAGCCGCGTCACAGCGCGACCGGTCGCGATGCCGCTTGCCACGCTCATTTTGGCTTTCCGCTTTGGGATGTAGAACGTCACTGTCCGACGCGCTACTTCTGAGGTAAGTTTTGACCTCTGCAGACCCAGTACCTGTGCGCAACATGACTGCGTGGTAAATGCCACAGTCGCCGGCAGACCGCCTCGCGGTCATGGTATCCTTTTCCGGTGATCGACTGGCACGGTCCGCTCCGGCACGATTGCCTTGCTAGTGGGTGAGCTTGCTGTAACGAGGTGGCACGCGCCACGCAAAAAGAGTATTGTTAGCGCAGTTTCCGAACAAAGGGTTCCGAGCCCTTCTGTGAGGTGCGTTTTGCCCGATCACGCTCAAACGAATGCCGCCGCTGGCTCGCCGGAGCCGGTAAAGACACGCGTGTTTTTGTCTTATTCGCGCAAAGACGCGGCCTTCGTTGCGCGCCTCTCTCAGGCACTGGAGACTCGCGGCTACGAGCCCGACTACGACCAGTCACACGCCGATCCCGCTAACATCGACACTGGCATATCGGCACAAGACGAATGGTGGCAGCGACTGGAAGAGATGATCACAAGGGCTGATGTAATCATCTTCATCGTCTCACCCGATAGCGCGGCAAGCAAGGTGTGCGACGAAGAAATTGTCTATGCCCGTACCCTCCACAAACGAATAATCCCAATCTTGCAGCGTCCAATCGATTTCGCTAATTCGCCTCCGCGACTTTCCGCGCTTAATGTGAAGCTCGATTTCGTCGCTGACCAGGCGTTTTCTTCTGCATTAGATCAACTCTGCGCCGCGCTCAATCTAGACATCGCCTGGTGTCGCGAAAGCCGGCGGCTTACTGGACTCGCATTGGAATGGGAATCACAGGGCCGACCGGTGGATCGGATTATGAGCCCGGCAGACATCAAGGCGGTTCAACGGCTTTTGGAAAGCAGACCTAGAAATGCCGATCGTCCGCCACAAGTGCTAACTGAGTTCCTCAATGCAAGCCGTGAATGCCAAGAGAAAGAGGCCCTTAGAATTAATCACATGCGTGTCGCCTTAGGCCTACTCATGATCGGAATCATAGTCGCACTAATCGGATGGATCAATCAAGCGTCGTTGATCGCGGAGTGGAATTGGTTTAGTAAGATGCGACCCTACATGAACGCAAGTGTGCGACCGTTTGTGCTGACGGCGACGGCTGAGCGGGCACTGAGACCGCTTGCAAGCTTCCGCGAGTGTGCCAAGGATTGCCCCGTGATGATCGTTCTCCCTACGGGCAGCTACATGATGGGATCGCCGGACTCAGAGAATGGCCATGAACCCTCGGAGAGCCCACAGGTTAGCGTCACTATTGCTCGACCATTAGCCGTCTCCAAGTACCCTGTTACGTTCGACGACTGGGACACTTGTGTTTCTGTTGGCGGCTGCACCCGCAATTCGGAAAGCGAGTTCGGACGTGGCCAAATGCCGGTCATCAATGTCTCCTGGGATGAAGCGAAGCGCTACGTCGCTTGGCTCTCTTTGATGACCGGAAAACCCTATCGGCTACTCTCCGAGGCCGAATGGGAATACGCAGCCCGCGCTGGCTCGACGACCGCCTATCCGTGGGGTGATGATGTCGGCAATGGCAATGCCAATTGCAAACGTTGCGGTAGCAAATGGGACGGCAAGCAGACATCGCCCGTCGGCTCGTTTAAGCCAAATGCGTTTGGCCTCTTCGACATGCAAGGGAACGTATTTCAATGGGTTGAGGATTGCTATCAGGGAACTCTCAGCGGAGCAACGACGGACGGATCGGCGCTCCTACGTCCCAGTTGCAAGCGTCGCGTCGTTCGTGGCGGCTCTTGGTACGATAGTCCAGACTATCTCCGTTCGGCAAATCGCAGCCGCGGAGATCCCTCCGACAGCCGGGACGATGAGCTCGGCTTCAGGATTGCCAGGACGCTAACGCCATGAATTGGCGCATACAAACCGGGGAAACAAGGTAGCCCGTGGTTGATTGATTCAGCGACACCGAACCGGCACTATGGATAGAGAAAATCAGGTATGTTTCCCAATGGAAGGATCCCGGCCATCTTTGCAACCCGTGACTCGCTCGCTGATTAGGCGACAAGGCGAGTGTCAGCGTGAAGCAGGACTGCTAATTAGAGCTGAATATGGGTCGTTCGAAAATTATATGACTAAGCTCGAGCTCATCGATATCGACCAGCCTCAATCCCCTTTATTGATCGATTTTTATTCGCTGTATGAAAGGAATTTTCCCCTGGCTGAGGAACGCGAGCCGCTTTTGGGTTTTGATACCGTTCTTGCATTTAATAAAAATGCTCAAGTGCAGACAAGTTTTGGTCCACTTTATGAGGCTATCACCATCGTACGCGAGTGCGGCGGGCAGACTGTTATTGCGGCCGTCAATTACACTGTTATGTCTTTCCCCGGTGATCAGCGCGCCGTACTTGGTTTTGATGGTTCGTGTCATTTGAATTTCATCTGCGTTGACAAGATGCTGCGCGGAGTAGGAGTTGCGACTGCGCTACTCGATTACGTCGAAACGAGGGTTGCGGCTGTGGTGGCTAAGGAGACAGGCGCCGCTGCTCCCCGAGTCTTTATTACTTGCGAACTAAATAATCCGGTCCGCATGACGGCTGAGCAGATTGAGACCGATGCGGCTGCTGCCCTAATTTGTCCACTTGAGCGCCAGCATTGGTGGAGCCAGCGCGGCTTTGACCGGCTGGACTTTGCATATGAGCAACCCCCATTAAGCGCTTGGCATAAGCCGTGCACATATGTCGATCTTTATGTACATGTTCCAACCGGTCCGAATTTCGATGGCCGATCGATGCAAACTGCACCACTGGTCGAACACTTACGGCGCTTTTTTTTCGGCTGCGTCGGCAAGTTCCAAGTCGATATGAGGAGGAATGAGCAGTGGCTCAGACAGAAACGAGACCTTGAGATGTTGGATCGCGTTCGAGTCCATCAGTCTAATTTTGTGCAGGGGCATCGGCGCATGTCCCTCACCGCCCTGCCGTCAGCACCAAAGACGAGTGCAGCCAGAATCGGTGCCGCAGATCGCTCAAATACTTAAAAGTACAGGCATCAGAGGCTGAGTAGAGCGCGCCTTAGCGCGTGTTCCGAGTGCCGACAATGAGGCAGTAGACAGGACCTCCAGCGCGTAACATTCTGCAACCCGTCCACATCCTATGCTGCCTTGCATTAGTCCGGAGGTGTGATGGGTTCCGGACGACGGCCCGCACGACCTCGCTGCACGCACGGGGGCCGTCGTCCGGAAGCCTCCAGTGAAGGAACCCGCGAGACGTTTGGCGCCGCCGGTGCAGCGGGTGCTATGGGGATTTGATCACGGCAGATGACTGTGTGGCGGCAAGCCTATGCTTGAACCGGCAGCGCCATAGGCGGGTGACGGTGGCCGGACGAGCAGTTTTATTAGCATGACGCCGGTTCTCTGGCGCCCGGCGTGGCGGTGCCACCGGCCTGTGATGGCAAACAGGACAAGCGATCCCATTGCCGGTCGGGGACCAGCGATTGTGACGGGCAGTATTCCGGTTGGCCTCGGGGAAGAGCTTCATGACGTGTCGATCCGGATTGCGACTGGCGACGGCCAGCGGCGCGGCGGGCAGACGCCGTCGAAAGTCTCGATGATGAACATGCGACCGCCGCAGCAGGGGCACGGCTGGGCGAACGCGTCGGATGCCGCTTGGTCGCCGCCCGCATTGTCTTTTTCCTCAGGCTCGGGCGGCGTCACGCCGAGCAGTTCGCGCATTCGGGCGAGGTTATCTGCACGCCCGGTATTGGCGAGCAAGCCATAATGCCGGATGCGATGAAGGCCCTTGGGGAGAACATGGATCAGGAACCGCCGGATAAATTCGGCGGTCGCGAGCGTCATCGTCGTGTACCGGCCGGGGCCTTCGGTCCGGTAGTCCTTGACCTTGAACGTCACGGTCTCGGCGTCGGCGGCGATCAGGCGCCGGTTCGAGATCGCGACCCGGTGGGTGTAGCGCGACAGGTAGGCGAGCACCGCCTTTGGCCCGGCGAAGGGACGTTTGGCATAGACGAACCAACGCGTCGTCTTCAGCGGCTTTAGGAACTTGGCAAAAACCTTCGTATCGGCGAGCTGCGCGTGTTTGCCGAAGAAGATAAGTTTGCCAGCATTGTGAGCTGCGGCAAGCTGCTCTAACAACAATCGCCGGAACAGTTTTGAGAGCACCAGTACCGGCAGGAAGAAGTTGGGTTTGCACGCGATCCAGCGCTCGCCATCCAAGGACAGTCCGCCACCCGGCACGATCATGTGCACGTGCGGGTGGTGCGTCAGCGCCGAGCCCCAGGTATGCAGCACCGAGGTGATTGCGATCCTGGCGCCCAGATGCTTGGGATCGGCGGCGATGGTGAGAAGCGCTTCGCTGCTCGCCTTGAACAGCAGATCATAGATCACGGCCTTGTTGGTGTAGGCGATGCCGGCGATGGCCGACGGCAGCGTGAACACGACATGGAAGTAGGGCACCGGCAGCAGCTCGGCTTCCCGATCCGCCAGCCAGTCGCGAGCCGCCGCAGCTTGGCACTTGGGGCAATGCCGGTTGCGGCAGCTGTTGTAGGCGATGGTCGTGTGACCGCACGCCCTGTTCTCACAACGCGCAACATGGCCACCGAGTGCCGCCGTCCGGCAGTTCTCGATGGCGCTCATCACTTTGAGTTGGCCAAGGCTGACGTGGCCCCGGTTGGCAGAGCGCCAAACGAGACCGTGGTCGCGGAAGATATCCGCGACCTCCAAAGATGGACGGGCCATCGGTGACGGCGGCTACTTCGGCTTGTCCCTCTTCGGCACCAGCGGCGTCAGACGGTCGAGCGGACTCATCACCTCGCGAATGATGTTGGTGGCGACCTGCGTGTAGCGCGCGGTCGTGTCCAACTTCGCGTGTCCGAGCAGCACCTGGATTACGCGGATGTCGATGTGTTGCTCCAGGAGATGCGTGGCGAACGAGTGCCGAAGCGTGTGCGGCGCCACCCACGTCGGCAGGCCGGCAAGCTCAGCGGCCATGTGGCAGATGCGATTGAGCTGGCGCGGCGTCATCGGGCCGATCTTGTCACGGCCAGGAAACAGGAACAGGCGCGGCCGGGCGATCCGATACCAGTCGCGCAGCAACTCGAGCAGCTGCGGCGAGAGCATGGCAAAGCGATCCTTACGGCCCTTCCCCATCTCGACCCGGATCAGCATCCGTTGGCTATCGATGTCGGTGATCTTGAGCGCAACGACCTCCATCGCGCGCAGGCCCGCGCCATACGCGACGCTGAGCGCCGCCTTCGACTTCGGGTTCGGCGCCGACTCCAAGAGACGCAGAACGTCCTCCGGCGGCAGCACGCGCGGCAGCTTGCGCGGCAGCTTGCGCGGCTCGAACACGAACACCAGATGGCGCGTCGTCTCCGGCCGGTCGAGCGTAACCTTGAAGAAGAAGCGTAGCGCCGTGACGGTCGCGTTTATGGTCGGCGGGTTGGTGCCCGTTTGGGTCAGATGGAGCTGGAAGGCACGCAAATCCTCCGCCGTTGCCGTGTCGGGCGAACGGCCCAGGAATGCCGCGAGCTTCTTGACGGCGCGGATATACTCGCGTTGCGTGTCGGGGACGAAGTTGCGGACCGTCATGTCTTGAACCATGCGGACGCGCAGCGGGATGAGAGGCTTGTCGCTCATTGGAGGCTCCTGTCTTGAGGGTGAAGGTTTGGAAACCTCTCGATCCTCAA
>JANLYB010000247.1:0-31236 GCA_031365425.1 Hyphomicrobiaceae bacterium | reverse complement strand
ATCCCGGCGAAGGCCGGGACCCAAGCAACCCTCAATAGATCGCCACCCAAGCCCCACCTTACCCTAGAACCCTTCCTCCTCCGCGCCCTCGCCCCTGGCGTAGGCCTCGCCGTCGTGGCCGCGCCCCTGGGCTGCATCGTCGTGTGGCGGCGCATGGCCTACTTCGGCGAAACCATCGCCCAGGCAAGCCTCATCGGCATCGCGCTTGGCTTAGCGCTCCAGGCCAACCTCACCGTCGCCGTCCTGCTGACCGCCACCGCCGTCGCCCTGCTGCTGATCGCGCTCGGCCGCCAAACCCTGATCCCCATGGACAGCCTGTTGGGCCTCCTCCACCATGTGGCGCTTGCAGCCGGCGTCGTCGCCACCGCCTCGCTGAAAGGCCCCGCCGTCGATCTCGTCGGCTACCTGTTCGGCGACGTCCTCTCCGTTACAACGGGCGACCTGTGGTGGGTCTACGGCGGCGGCGCAGTCGTACTCACCGCTCTCGCTTATCTCTGGCAACCACTATTGCGCATCTCGATCCACTCCGAACTCGCCGCCGCCGAAGGCGTCCCCGCCGAAGCCGTGCGCGTCGCTTTCACCCTGCTGCTCGCCTTGACCGTCGCGCTCGCTATGAAGATCGTCGGCGCGCTGCTGGCCATCGCCTTCCTCATCATCCCCGCCATCGCCGCAAGGCCTCTCGCCATCACCGCCGAACGCATGGCCCTCATCGCCGCCGCCATCGCGGCAACCAGCGTCGTTGCAGGCCTCGCCCTGTCCTCGCTATACGACATCCCCAGCGGCCCCGCGATCGTCCTGGCCATGGCCGCCTGCGCCATCGCGTCCCTCGCGTCATCCAACCTGAGTTCAGCCGCCCGGGCCTGATAGCTGCCAGCCTGACAAAACTACCACACAATTTTGACCACTTACGCACACACACAAACTCAACGGTTGCGACGCGCCTAAACAGCGTTCAACCTGTGATTCGTGCGTCAGTTGCGTTCAGTTAAACCCGGATTTTTTCAGGATCGTTTTAATGAACGCGACACATGCCGTTTTAGCAGCCGCAATCACGTCCATGATTGCCGGTGGATTACTCAGCTCGGCTGCCAAAGCCGGCGGTGACGCCCCCGCTCCGGCCAACTGGGCAGGCCTCTACATCGGTGCGCACGTGGGCTATGGTTCCGAAGATACAACCTGGACCCACAAAGACATCAACCCCTTCAGCGCGACCAACGGTGGCGGCCCCATCGTGCTCCCTGGCGAAACGTTTTCGTCGGACGGCGCCATTGGTGGTGGCCAGTTCGGCGCGAACTTCCAGTTTAACCAGCTGGTCGCAGGGGTCGAAGTCTCCTATGCGGCAGCTGACTTGACCAACGCGCACGCAATCTCGCCCGGCGTATTCAACCAGCCCGCGACATCCAGCGTCGAAAGCAGCATCGAATCGATCTTCACCGCCACTGGCCGCCTGGGTGTAACGATTGGCAGCCAAGGCCTCATCTACGTGAAGGGTGGCTATGCCGGCGGCCACATCAACTACAAAGGCACCGATACGTCTGGGTTTGGGTACAGCTTCGAAAACTCCTCTTGGGCCAACGGCTGGACCATCGGAGGCGGCGGCGAATACAAGATCACCTCTGCCCTCTCGGTCGCCGTCGAATACGCCCACATCGAACTCACCACCAACAACGCAGGGGCAACGATCGCACCGCTGCCAACCTTCCCTGCCATTATCGACGTGAAGAACGAAATCGATACCGTCACGCTGCGCTTGAACTTCAAGCCATAACCGAAGCGAAATGCCTCAAGCAAGAGGGCGGCTGGTTCCTGAAAAGGACCAGTGACGCCCTCTCGCCTTGCGCTTCCCCTTGGGCTAACACCCTGGGATGAACCGAGAGGCAAGACCATGACCACCGACACCACGATGACCCCGCGCCGCCAGTCCGTCCCGGTCATGGTCGGCCAAATCAAAGTCGGCGGCGGTGCGCCCTGCGTGGTCCAGTCCATGACCAACACCGACACCGCCGACATTAAGGGCACCGTCGAACAGGTGGCAGCCCTCGCCCGCGCCGGGTCTGAACTCGTCCGCATAACCGTGGACCGCGACGAGGCGGCAAAAGCCGTGCCCCACATCCGCGACCAGCTCCGCAAACGCGGCGTCAACGTCCCCCTGATCGGCGACTTCCACTACATCGGCCACACCCTGCTCGCCGAAAACCCCGCCTGCGCCCAAGCGCTCGACAAATACCGCATCAACCCCGGTAACGTGGGCTTCAAAGCCAAGCGCGACACCCAGTTCAGCCAGATCATCGAACTCGCGCTGCGCCACGACAAACCCGTCCGCATCGGCGTCAACTGGGGCTCGCTCGACCAGGAACTGCTCACCCACCTGATGGACGAAAACGCCAAGTCCGCAGCCCCGGCCTCCGCCCGCGCCGTCATGCACGAAGCCATGGCCCAGTCCGGCCTGCTCTCGGCCGCCCGCGCGCAAGAATTGGGAATGGGCGCGGACAAGATCATCATCTCAGCCAAAGTCTCCGCCGTCCAAGACCTCGTCAGCAGCTACAAACTCTTAGCCGCTCGCTGCAATTACGCACTCCACCTCGGCCTCACCGAAGCCGGCATGGGCTCAAAAGGCATCGTGGCTTCATCGGTGGGCATGGGCATCCTGCTCCAAGCCGGCATCGGCGACACTATCCGCGTCTCGCTCACGCCCGAGCCCGGCGGCGACCGCACTACCGAAGTCAAGGTCGCCCAGGAAATCCTCCAGACCATCGGCCTGCGCTCGTTCGTCCCCGTCGTCGCCGCCTGCCCCGGCTGCGGACGCACCACCTCGACCGTGTTCCAGCAGCTCGCCAGCGACGTTGAAACCATGATCGCAGACCGCATGCCCGAGTGGAAAACCCGCTACCCCGGCGTCGAAAACCTGACGTTCGCGGTCATGGGCTGCATCGTCAACGGCCCCGGCGAAAGCAAACACGCCAACATCGGCATCTCGCTCCCCGGCACCGGCGAATCCCCCGCCGCCCCCGTCTTCATCGACGGCAAAAAAGCCCTGACCCTCCGCGGCCCCAACATCGCCAGCGATTTCAAAGCCCTGGTCGAAGACTACATCGAGAAGAAGTTTGGGTGAACTCGTAGGTTGGGTTGAGCACTTGCGAAACCCAACGCTTGGATCGAGGGAAGTTGTCGGGTTTCGCAAGGGGGCTCAACCACGACCTGCTCAGAGGCTCACTTCACCTCCGCCCGCCGCCGGTCGAGGTTCCCCGCAAGCGCCGCGCCCAACTTCTCACCACCCGCGCCCGCCGCCACCGGCTCAGGCACGATCCACGCGCGGTACGTTGCCGACTTCAGCGTCTCGCCGCACGCCAACCCGCCTTCGATCACCGCGCACGTCTTGTCCGCAGCGGCCAGCGACACCTCGCGCCGGTCATGCCGCAACACATGCAGATCGACCGGCATGATCTCGATCCGGCCCGTCCCAAGATCCACATTGCGGAACACGCACGACAACTGTAACCGGC
Source organism: Hyphomicrobiaceae bacterium (assembly GCA_031365425.1). Lineage (GTDB taxonomy): Bacteria > Pseudomonadota > Alphaproteobacteria > Rhizobiales > Hyphomicrobiaceae > JANXVY01. The sequence goes on along the minus strand of JANLYB010000247.1, from coordinate 27,733 downwards.
AAGCCCCCGCCCGTCCGCCCAGCGTATTGCCCGCCCCAAGGGCTGCAAGCCGCGACATCGCCCGCGCAGGCAGTTCCGGCCCCTGGCTGATGTAGCAAACATCGCCAACGCACAGCACCGGATCACCCTGGGTCTTGTTGAACCGCCGGATCCCGTAGTTGCCCGGCTCCATGATGAGCAATACGCTCGCGTGAGTCGCGGACGCAGGACTAGCCAACGTAACCGGCTTCACGGGCGCAGACCTTGCAACGTCAACCGGCGCAGCAACCCGCGCCGTTGCCGCCGCATCAGCAGCAGCCGCTTCCCTCGCCGCTTGCTCAGCAGCGTCGCGATCACGCGCTTCGGCCGCAGACTTGGCGGCAGCAGACGTGGCAGCCGCACGTTCGGTGGCCTCACGCTCCCGCCTGTCAAATTCCGCCTTGGCGTCCCGCGCGGCCGTCTCCCGCGCCCGCTCCTCGACCACATCCTTCTCGCGCTTGTCTGCGGCCAGCCTAGCCTCGCGCTCCGCCGCTTCCAGCTCGGCAGCTTTCTGACGGCGCGCTTCCTTGAGCCTTTCGGCAAGGCGCAACGTCTCCTCCTCGCGCTTGGCCTCCATCGCTGCCTTGCGCTCAGCCTCAACCTTGTCGGCGGCCGCCGCCAACTCCCGCTGCGCCGCCTCGTCAGCTTTGCGCGTTGCCTCGGCAGCGGCTTCCTTCGCCTTCTCCGCGATCGCAGCCTTCTCCCGCTCAGCCGCAGCAGCCACACCCTGCTCGCGCTGTTTGGCTTGCTGTTCGTCCTGACGCTTGGCGGCAACGCGGCGCTTGGCTTCCGCCTCGTCCGCCTGCTCCTTGGCCTCCCGGGCGCGCTGCTCCTCAGCCGTCAAGGCAAGCGCTGCCTTCTTGGCCTCCGCCGTCTTGGCCGCTGCCGCAGCTTCGGCTTTCACTACCTCGTCCTCGGCCCGCTTTTGTTCGGCCTCGCGCTCATCGGCCTCGACCTTGGCCCGCGCAAGCATATCAGCCTCGTCGGCCTTGCGCTGACGGGCCGTCTCCTGTTCGCGCTTCTTGGCCACCGCACGCGCGGCCTCCGCCTTTTTCTTCGCCGCCGCAGCCTTCTTGCGGGCCACGTCCGCCTCGCTCACGGCCTTATCCTTCGCCACATCGGCAGCCTTCGACGCAGTCGAATTCGCGCTCGCGTCCGAAAACTTCTGCGCCATTTCATGGGCCGGATTGGCATCCGCAGCCAACGCGGTCCGGAGGGGTGCTGTGGAGATGACAGTCAATACTGCAAGTGAAAAACCCAATGAAAAAGCGCGCATGGGATTGCTCGTTTGGTTTGGCTCAGGCTTTAGAGCAGAACACCTCCCGATCCGCTCCATCTGATGAAACAGCAAAGTGGCTTGGGCTTACGTTCAACACAGACGTTATGCCCCTGCTTCATGGCAAACTTGTGCAGTAACGAGATCAAAACGACCGTCAGCAAAGATCCATTCTGTCGTTCAATGATGGCAACAAACACAACGACCGCTGAACGGCTCCTGAATGACGATGAGAAAACGTACAAAGCGGCCAGTTCTTTTTGGCCAGAGCGCCGGCCTCAAAGATCGGACCTACTTCAGCTCAGATCTTTGCAAGCAAGAAGCTAACCCGTCGCGGTAGTTGGGGTATTGCAACCGCCACCCAAGATCGCCCTTCGCCCGCGCGTTGCTCGCCCGCTTGTTCTCGGCATAAAAGCTCGCCCCCATCGGCGACAACGACGCCCGCTCGAATGGAACCTCCGGCGGCACCGGTACATCCAGCAACTCCGCGGCAAACGCCACCACATCCTGCGGCGGAGCCGGTTCGTCGTCGCACACGTTGTAGATCGCATGCCGCGGCGACCCCTTGATCGCCGCCATCACCACACTTGCTATGTCATCCCGGTGGATCCGGTTGAAAACTTGCCCCGGCTTCACGATCCTGCGCGCGCTACCATCCAACAAGTTATCAACCGCACTCCGCCCTGGCCCATAAATCCCAGCTAGCCGGAATACGATCACCCGCTTGCCTGTCCGCGCACCTAACGCCAGCCAATCAACCTCCGCTGCCGCCCGCCGTACACTGCGCTCAGACCCCGGCTTTAGCTCACTCGTCTCATCGACCCATGCACCCTGCCAATCCCCATAAACCCCAATCGTCGACAAATACCCGATCCACTGAGCGCTCGTGCTCACAGCCAAATCCCCAGCAAACCGCCCCAACACCGGATCGCCATTCGCCCCCGGCGGCACCGACACCAGCACATGCGTCGCCTCCCCGAGTGCCCGCGCAATCCTTGGATCGCGCGCCGTCCCGTCAAATACAAACGCCTCATACCCGAGCGCCGCAATCCGCTCTGCCCCCGCCTGCGTCGTCGCCGTCGCGCTCACCTGCCAGCCTTCGCGTGCAAACTGTGCCGCCAACACCGTCGCGCTGTACCCCAGTCCAAAACAAAACAACCGGCTCATCGCTCTTCTCCCTTCCCATTGCGGGGAGGGGGCAGGGGTGGGGCAGGCGAGCCGTGGGGGTCAATGGAACCCATCCTGTCCTCCCACTCCGCACGCACCGTCTCATCCGCCTCGCGCGCCAGATATCGCGAACGCAACGCCCCAACCTCGTCCGGCTCACCCAACCGGCCCAATGCCCAAACCGCCATCGCTCTTACCAAGGCAGACGGATCGCCAAGCAACCCCGCCACCACCGGCAGCAACGCCCGGTCCTTGGCATTCCCCGCCGCAATCAACGCGTTTCGCACGACCCTGTCGCGACCAGTCCGCTTGACCGGCGTCCCGGCAAACCGCAACCGGAACGCCGCATCATCGAGCCCCAGTAGCTCCGCCAGCGGCGGATGGTTCGTCGCAACCCGCGCCTTGAGCTTCATGTCGCTCGCCGCATGCGCATACTTGGTCCACGGACACACAGCGAGACAGTCATCGCACCCAAACACCCGGTTGCCGATCGCCTCGCGAAACTCCGCCGCGATGTGCCCCTTATGCTCGATCGTCAGATACGCAATGCACCGCCGCGCATCCAACTGATACGGCGCAGGAAACGCCTTCGTCGGGCACACGTCCAGGCACCGGCTGCAACTCCCGCAATGGCTGACCTCCGGCTCGTCCGGCGGCAACTCAGCCGCCGTCAGGATCGCCCCCAAAAACAGCCACGACCCATGTGCCCGCGAAACTAGGTTGGTATGTTTGCCCTGCCAGCCAAGCCCCGCCGCCTGCGCCAACGGCTTTTCCATCAGCGGCGCGGTATCGACAAACACCTTCACATCCGCGCCAGACGCAACCGCCAACTGCCCCGCGATCCGCTTGAGCTTAGCCTTCAGAACGTCGTGATAATCCTTGCCCTGCGCATAGACCGAGATCGCCGCGCGCGTCGGCTCATCAAGAACCGCCAGCGGATCGGCTTCCGGCCCATAATTCATACCGAGCATGATGACCGACCGCGCCTGCGGCCACAAAATCTCCGGCGACCGCCTCCGGTCCGCATGCGCCGCCAGCCACTCCATATCGCCATGCCGCCCGTCGGCCAGATACGCATCCAACCGCCCGCCCGCCGCAGCAATCCCATCCGGTCGCGCAAACCCCACCGCCTCGAACCCCTCGGCCCGAGCCCACGCCGCCACCTGCTGTTTCAGATCCTGGCTCAAATCGGTTCCTCTTCGCCGCGGACCGTAGCGGAGCCATCCATATTCGCAAATACCTGCTTGACTTAGAGTTCACTCTAACAGGTAGACAAGCCATATCCGCTGAAAGGAACTGCCCCGCAATGAAGATCGGCGACCTCGCCAGACATACCGGCCTGACAGCCCACACGATCCGCTACTACGAGCGCATCGGACTGCTCCCGCGTGCCCGCCGTGACGGGTCCAAGCAACGCGACTACGACCCGTCGATCCTGATTTGGATCGAGTTCATCGGACGCCTCAAGACGACCGGAATGCCGATCGCAGACATGCTGACCTACGCAGCCTTACGCGACGCCGGACCTCATACTGCCAACGAACGCAGCCAGCTTCTGCAAGTCCATCGCGAACGCGTCAGAGCCTACGTCGCAGACCTTCAAGTGTGCCTGCTCACCCTTGATGCCAAGATCGAAACCTATGCCAAATCCCAACCAAGGACCGACATCGATGCAAAACTCCAACGCAACCCGTTACGAGCGCGGCGCACGCGCACTCGCTGAAATCGACGGCGACGCGGGCGAAAAAATCATTACAGCCCTCGCGGGTATCGCACCCGACTTTGCTCGCCTGCTGATCGAATTCCCGTTCGGCGACATCTACACCCGGCCCGGGCTCGACCTGCGTGCCCGCGAGATTGCTACCATTGCCGCGCTCGCAACCATGGGCAACGCAGCCCCACAATTGAAAGTCCACATCGAAGCGGGCCTCAACGTCGGCCTGTCCCGCGAAGAGATCGTCGAGATCCTAATGCAAATGGCGGTCTACGCTGGCTTCCCGGCGGCGCTGAACGGCCTCTTCGCCGCCAAGGAAGTCTTCGCTCAAACCAAGGCGGCCTAACGCATCATCGCCGGACGCCAGCCTGCAGCGGTCGCCTCGGCCTCGTTGCAGAACCAGCGCGTACCCCGATCCGGCGACATGGTCACCTTCTGATACCAAGGGCTCCACGGCATGTGATAGATGAGCCCTGAACGCGAAACGTTGCCCTTGATCGCGCACCCCTGCGGCGCTTCCGGCACAACGGCCGTCCACTTGCCCGCGCGATAATCCCAAGCTGGCACCGCAGGCCCCTGCCAGATGCCCAAACCGGCCTGACGTGCCATAACCTCCTCGGCCACATACAGCTTGGAGTATTTGACAAACGCCCACGCATACCCGCGCTTGACCATCTCGGCGTTGATATCCACGCCACCGACGGCACAACCCGCCAGCACCCGCCCGTACTTGTCGAGTCCTGTCGCCCTGCAATCGACACTTCGATGCTCGGTCAGCGCCACAAGCACGCGGGTCGCGGCGTTACCGCAGTACCACGTCTCGGCCCGGGCGTTCTGGCACGTCTGCCCCACCTCGGGCGCATCGATGCCTTCCAGCCGGATACGATTACCGGCGATATCGATCGTATCGCCGTCGATCACCCGCGCCGGACCCGACAACATATGATCCGGTGGAATGATCGGGATGCCCCGCGCATGAGAGGGGCCGTTTAAAACCGCAACAGCCAGCGCGAACGCCACTGACCAGCGGGGAACAAACCATGACTTATGATGACGCATGGCGGTCAGCGTGACCGATTCGCGAGTCGCAACCTAGGCCAGAGTAAGATTTGTTAACGCAATCCAAGGCGATGAATTAGGTGCAATACAGCCTAAAGTTAGCGCTCCATATGCTCCGCGCACGGCGTCAGCAAAAAACGAGTCAATCCAGCCTCATACAGGCGACCGCCGGTTGGCTGGCGAATTTTCCTCCTCGCTGAAAACCGCCCAATTAACCCTTGATTAACCAATCGACTTGCACACGCAAGCACATGAAATCACACCATTTTCGCCGCAAGTGTTAACACTCGTTGACATCCTCGCGCTTGGCACAAAGCTGTCCTGTTCCCGATTTTGCTGGTGGCCAAACGACATTGGCTTGGCAGGAATCGGATGTCTTGCCAGGACGCGGCGTTTCCCTCCCACTGGTTTCCCGGACAAGTGCGCTCTATTGCGCACGCAGATCCGGGACCCTTACCACACACAAACTGGTAAAAACCCCGGATCAGCATCGCTCGCTCTGCTCGCAACACCGTCCGGAGACGCAGTGTAGGGACACAGTATTCAAACCGGACCGCCGTGGGCCGGTCGCGACGACCCATTTGTCAGCAAACAAAAAGCAGTTCGACCGGGTAGGCTCAAATTTCGGAACCCGCCTCCGCCGAATACCCAGCCGCCGTAACCTTGAGCGCGCCATCCGCCTTCACGAACGCATCCACCTCAGCGGTCGGCGCAGGGGACTCCGCCGTCTGCCCAATCTCAGCCATCAATCTGTAAACGTTGACGAACTTCCGCTCGGATCGGGAATAAATCCCGCCCTTGAACAGCGCCCGTGCCGCAACCTGCCCCTGATACGGTCCGCTCGTCAGCACGAACACCTGCTCGATGACAACGCTCGCCTCTCCCCACGACACCATTCGCGTCTCCAACCTGAAGCGCGCAAAAGGAGTGAGCTCCCGCCGGTAACGAATGATGATCGATGCCGCAATCGGCGTCCACTTGTGCCGCCGCACCGCCCGCCAAAGCCCCATGCGGACCATGAGATCGATCCGGCCCAAGTCCATGAGCGTGAGATACCGCCCATTGTTCATATGCAAACTGAGATCCAAATCGTTCGGCCAAACCCGGAACGTCAGCACGCTGGCCTCACTCGCATCCCTGAACGCAGGCCGCCGCCACGCCGTCAGCGCAAACCAGATCAACCGCAGCCATAAATTCATTAAGCGCCATCCTTCGCGGCCAAGAAACCAGCTCGCAGCTCAACTAGTTCATCCATGAACCAAATAGCTCTAAATCACAAAACTGAATGTGTGAAGCGATTTCGCCAGCACAAATCCCCTTCGCCTGCGCGCCACGCAAACCCGCGCAAAACCTGTTATAGATTGCCACAATGAGCTTTTATTGACGATCATCCCGGTCAACGGACGGGCAGACGCTTTGCAATTTTGCAAGATGGTATGAGTCGGATATACGGCGGCAGTTCGCAGCAGTGCGAAGCCGAAATAGCCGGACACCTTGAGCCGGACACTTGAGGACCACGCATGGCACGAAGCACCGCGAATTCACGTCTAATTGCGCTGCTCCCCCTGGGCCTCCTTCCCATGTCCAACGCCTACGCCGCTGCAGGTGATCCAGCACCAGCCGCACCCGCCACAGCCCCAGCAACCTTGCCAGCCACATCGAACGCTGCCCAGGAAGCCGCCGCCCTCCTGCTGCGCGGCAATGCCCCTCAAGCCATCACGCAATACACGGAAGCCCTAAAGGACCAGACCCTGACCAACGACCGGCGCGGCGCCATCCTCAACGACCGCGCCGTCGCCTATGCCCGATCGGGCCAGACCAAACTCGCCATCGACGACTTCAATCGCGCCGTCCAGCTCTTCCCCGAACACCCGGCAACCTACAACAACCGCGGCAACCTCCTGCTTGCCCTGACGCTTCCCAAGGAAGCCATCCGCGACTTCGACCGCGCAATCCTTCTTGCACCAGGATATGCCGCAGCCTACGCCAACCGCGCCGGTGCCTACGACAAGCTCGGCCATCCCGAAGACGCCATCCGCGACTACACCCGCGCCATCGAATTGATGCCGCAAAGCGCCGTCCCGCTCGCTGGCCGTGGCCGCGTCTTGCTTGCGCTCGGCAAACCCCACGCCGCCATCCGCGACTTCGGCCGCGCCGTCACCGCCGACGCCCGCTTCTCTAACGGCTACCGTGGCCGCGCCTCAGCCAAACTCAAAATCCACCGTTACGACGACGCCATCGAAGACCTCTCCCGCGCCATCGCCTTCGACAACGGCAACGCCGAACTCTACATCCTGCGCGGCCACGCCTACCTGGGCGTCCGCAACTTCGCCTCCGGCATCCGCGACTTTTCCCGCGCCATCGAACTGGACGGCAAGTCCGCGGCAGCTTTCGCCGGTCGCGGCCTCGGCAACGGCTACGTTGAGGCCTTCGACGAAGCCTTTGCCGATCTGAACCGCGCCATCGAAATCGACCCGCGCAACGCCACATCGTTCGCCTACCGCGCCATCGTCTACACCGAGGCCGGCCAGACCGACGTCGGCCAGCGCGACGTTGAAACCGCCGCCAAACTCGATCCTAACCGCGCCGAAGTCTACTGGTCCCGCGCCGCAATTGCCGAATCCCAAGGCCGCACCACCGAGGCCATCGGGGACTTCCGGCGCGCGCTAGAAGCTAACGCGCAGTTGGCCCTCGCCGCCGAAGGCCTGAAGCGGCTTGGCGGTGAAATGGCCGGTAATTCAGACGTGCCAGTCGACGGCCTTGGCATCGAGGGCTGGACCGTGGTCACCCGTGGCACCGAATTTTATGCGGTGAACAACGAAAACCCCGCCCTCCGCGTTCCTCTGGAATCCCCCGGCACCGGCCAGCCCAAACTGATCGATTGGGAAGTCAAGAAAGCCCCCCTCAAAGGCATCGGCATTCTGCGCTTCCGCGGCGGCACGCTCGCCAGCAAGTCCGGCCCCCTCGACGTCGAACTCTCGGCCATCGTCGATATCTACGCCCGCAGCGTCGTTGCGGTCGAACCCCACAAGCTCGGCAACAAGACCGCCACCTGGACTTGGGAAGAAGGCCGCGTCGTAGTTGCCAGCGTCGACGGCGTCATCGACGAATTCAACCTCCGCCCCTCCAACGCTGCGGGTGCCCAAGGCTCATCGCGACAGCAGCGCAACGCCGAAGGCCGCAACGGCGACGACGGCCAATGGTCGCCCTTCGAACAGATCGACAAGCCCAAACACGACCGGTCGCAGCGCTCGGCAGGCAACCAAAACCCCTCTCCGCGTCCCGCTCAAAAACCCAAGTCCATCCTCCAACTGCTCTTCGGCAATTGAGCTGGCTTTCCTCCCCCTTTGATGGGGGAGGACGGCGCGCCATGAGTTAGGTCGCGCATCACAGACCCATCAGCGCGCTCGACGCGCGGCGTAACTCATTCTTAGCGCGCCTAGGTGGGGGTGAGATTCTCCAGCAATCCGCCCGCCGCTTTCCAGCGTTCTCACCTAACGAGCCACCACGCAGAAAGCCCGGCCCATGAAACCCGTCATCGTTTGGTTCCGCCAGGATCTCCGCTTGGCCAACCAGCTCGCGCTGTCGGCAGCAGCAGCCACGGGCCAGCCCGTCATCCCGCTCTACATCCTCGACGACACGACCCCCGGCGAATGGAAGCACGGCGGCGCATCGCGCTGGTGGCTCGACAAATCTCTAGCCTCCCTCGCCGCCAGCCTTGAAGCCATCGGCAACCGCCTCATCCTGCGCCAAGGCAAATCCGCAGCGATCCTCACCACGCTCGTCGAAGAAACCGGCGCATCCGCCATTTACACCCAAGCCGCCTACGAACCCTGGGCCAGCGCCCTGGAGCATCACATTCATACGGACATGTCCGTACGCGGCGTCGACTTCAAACGCATGGCCGGCGCCGTCATGAAGCGCCCTGACAGCATCCGCACCCAATCCGGCCACCCCTTCAAGGTCTACACCCCGTTCTGGCGCGCCTTCCAGGCAGGCCCGCCCGTCGCCAATCCAGTTCCCGCACCAACCCAACTTGCCAAGCCCACCCGCTGGCCCAAGAGCGACACCCTCGCCTCCTGGCACCTCCACCCCACCAAGCCCGATTGGTCGTCAGGCTTCAGCGCGGAATGGGCCCCCGGCGAAGCCGGAGCCACCGCCCGCCTCGAAACGTTCCTGGACGACGCCCTGCGCGACTACAGCGATGATCGCAATCGCCCCGACCGGCCCGGCACGTCCAAACTCTCGCCCCACTTGCATTTCGGCGAAATCAGCCCCGCCACCTGCTGGCATGCCGCCATCGCCACCGCACACCGTATCTCGGCCAACGGCGGCACCGCCGACCGGGGTCTCGACACCTTCCAGCGCGAATTGGTTTGGCGCGAATTTTCAACCCACCTCCTCGTCCATTGGCCAACCCTTCCCGACGAGCCCTTCAAACCCGAGTACGCAGCCTTCCCATACATCGATGACCCCAAAGGCCTCCACGCTTGGCAGCGCGGCCAAACCGGCTACCCAATCGTGGACGCTGGCATGCGCGAGCTCTGGCACACCGGCTGGATGCACAACCGCGTCCGCATGATCACGGCATCATTCCTCATCAAGGATCTGCTGATCCCCTGGCAGGCGGGCGAGGCCTGGTTCTGGAACACCCTCGTCGATGCCGATCTCGCCAGCAATGCCGCGAGCTGGCAGTGGGTCGCCGGCTGCGGCGCCGACGCCGCGCCTTACTTCCGCATCTTCAACCCCAGCCGGCAGGGCGCAACCTTCGACCCCGGCGGCGCCTACGTCCGCCGCTGGGTGCCCGAGCTGAGCAAACTCCCCTCCGAGCACATCCACGAACCCTGGGCCGCTCCACCCCTCGTGCTAGCAGCATCAGGCGTCAACCTGGGCCAAAACTATCCACATCCCATCGTTGACCACGCAAAAGCCCGCGACAGGGCACTTTTCGCGCTAAAGGAGCTAAAGGCCGCAACCTCTTGATACATATTCCCTCCCTGAGTGGTTGCGATGGCCACTTGAGAGCTTTAACCCTAACTGCAGATTGTGACGCATGCGGAAGCCGCCACGATCGCAGTCAGTAAAGTATCGCAAAGAGGGTCTCATGAAATTTGCAGGTTTGGTTCAGCGCACAGCGCTGGCCCTAGTTATAGCCATTGGTCTCTTAACGTTCGGCACCAGCGCAGAAGCGCGCCGCAGCCGCGACGGTGGACTCCAAGTCAACGTCGATGTCGACGGTCAGGTGATGGAAGTCTTTGTTGACGGCCAGTTGCGCCATCGCTGGCCGGTATCGACGGGCCGCGACGGTTACGACACGCCCGGCGGCACCTATCGGCCCCAGCGTCTGGAAAAAATGTGGTTATCGAAGCAATACGATGACGCGCCGATGCCCAACGCCGTCTTTTTCCACGAAGGCTATGCCATCCACGGCACCAACGAAACGCGCCGCTTAGGCCAGCAGGCCTCTCACGGCTGCATTCGTCTCGCCCCCCGCCACGCGGCACAACTCTTCAGCCTCGTCGAAGGTCACGGGCCCAACACACGCATCACCATCGACAACTAGAGCGGACTTCTCCCCTCCCCCTTGCGGGGAGGGGTCGGGAGTGGGGGTCCGTGCGATGCACCATCGGCATCTGGCGACACTTAAACGCACTCACCGGCGAGAATGCGCCTAGAGCGCGAGAAAAAATCCCGCCGCAGCAAAATCAATCCGACCCAAGTCGTGGCAATCATGAACAGGATCGGATTGAAGAACCAAGTCAGGACGGCGGCAGCGTGATAAAAAGCACGTAAGCCGCCGTTCGAATGTTCAGCTGCCAATCCACTGATATGCGCCGCGCTTAGGGCTTGTCCATCCAGCACGTCGGCCTCAGCCTCGCCCGGATTGGGAATGGCCCCGATCATGATTGCGGTGTAGTGCGTCAGCCGGAACGCCCAGGCAAATTTAAAAAACGCATAGACGAACACGCCGATCAGCAGGATCACCTTAATTTCCCACAGCAACGGCGATGCCTTGGCGGCATACGGCAACCGCTGCAAGAATGCATCCGCCTTATCCCCCGAGCCCACGATGGCAGCCAATCCGCCGATCGCGATCGCACAGGTGGACGCGAAAAACGCATTTCCCTGACTGAGGGTGCCCAGCAGAATGGCATCACTCGACCGGTTGTCCCGCTGCAACATCGCCCGCATCCACGCAACGCGATGCCGTTGCGTCGCCCCCGCAATGCTGCGGTCATAAAATACCGGCACTTGCGCAACCCATTGATACCCGATCATCACGATCACGAACCAGCACAGCGCCACAACATCAAGCCAATCAAACCCAGCCACCACGTGCCCCTTAATTCGTAGGTTGGATCAAGCGCCTTGGCGCGACCCAACAACTTCCACTGTCATCCCAGTCGCCGGTGATTCTCCGCCTCCCTTGTCATCCCGTGCGCACTGCAGCGTTCTTCACGGTGCCCCACGCTTGCGATCCGGCAGCTATCTTGCCGCCGCAGCGAGCGGCAAACAATATGCATACACGGGACCCAGGGGCCACAAGCACGGCCTACAACACACACCACTACTTATTCGTCAGCTTAAGCTCGATACGCCGGTTCCGGCGAAGCACATCCTCGCTCGCGCCCTCTTCCAGCGGCGCAAACTCGCCATGCCCCGCCGGCACCAGCCGCCGCGCCGGAACGCCCCGGCTGATCAGATATTTCACAACCGACACTGCGCGCGCCGTCGACAACTCCCAGTTCGACGGGAACTGCGAACTCGCAATCGGGCGGCTGTCCGTATGCCCGTCAACCTGCAACACCCAATCGACTTCTTTCGGGATGGTTCTTTCCAACTCGACAATCGCGCTCGCAAGTTGATCGATAGCCCCCAGCCCTTCCGCGCTCATGGTCGCTTGACCCGACGGGAACAGCACTTCCGACTGGAACACGAACCGGTCGCCGACAACGCGAATATCCTTGCGATCCGCCAGCGCCGTCCTCAAACGGCCAAAGAAGTCCGAACGATAGCGCCGCAACTCCTGCACCTGCACCGCCAGCGCCGCATTGAGCCGCGCGCCCAAATCCTTGATTGCCGTCTGGCTGTCCTTGTCCTTGGCAGCCGACGCCTCAAGCGCCTCGTTCAGCGCAGCAATCTGCCGCCGCAACGCCAGCAATTGTTGATTGAGCAAATCAACTTTCGACATCGCCTCGGCGGAAATATCCTTTTCCTTGGCAAGATCCCCCGACAGCGTCGCGATCTGCGTCTGCGCGCCCTTAATCTTCTCGTCTGCCCCAAACCCGGTCGCAGCCAGCTTCTCGTTCTCCGACCGCAACGACGACAGCGTGGCCTGCAGCACGGCGAGATCGTCCTCGACCTTTTTGCCTTTGTCTTTTTCCAGGCTCAAGATGTTCGTCAGCTCAGCGATCTGCCGCGTCAGCTTGCGCATGACGGTGTCTTTGCCGCTGCTCTCCTGAGCCACAAAAAACTGCGCGATCATGAAGATCGACATCAGCAGCGTAACGACCAGCAGCAGCGTCGATAGCACATCGACGTAAGCCGGCCAGAACTCGTTATATTCCCCGCTACCCCGTTTCGACCGCCCGCGCGCCATCGGCTAGACCTTCCGCTTCTGCAATTGATTGACGACTTCGCGCAGCGAGTTCGTCGCCTCGAACTGCTGCCCGGCCTGCTCGTCCATCCACTCCCGCACGACCTTCTGCTCTGCCCGCATCTGGCCCGCCAGCGCGTTCACACCCCGTGTCAATTCATTGACGTTCTCATTGCCCGGGCCCGCCGTTCGCTCCACCCTGTCAGCCAATGCCAGCACAGCCTTATTAAGGTCCGTCAACGTCATCAGTAACCGCCGCGAGCCCTCATCGCCAACACCACCTGCCCCTGTCGTTCCATGAGTCAGGTCCGTGATGCCCGACAACCATTCTTCCAGCTCGTTATAAAACCGGTTGTGCGCGTGGCTCGCCTGCAATTCTAAAAAGCCCAGCACCAGCGACCCCGACAACCCCAGCAGCGAGGCAGAAAACGCCGTTCCCATCCCCTTGAGCGGCGCCGCAAGCCCAGCCTTCAACTCGTCGAACACCGCAACCGTATCGGTCGACTTGTTATCGAGTGTCGCAATTGCCTTTGCGACCGAGGAGATCGTATCAAGCAACCCCCAGAATGTCCCGAGCAGGCCCAGAAACACAAGCAGACCAACCAGATACCGCCCCGTATCGCGCGCCTCGTCGAGCCGCGACCCGATCGAATCCATAATCGACCGCATCGCCGCGGTCGAAAGTGACAGCGTGCCTTTGCGATCCCGCAGCATCGTTGCCATCGGCGCAAGCAGTTTGGGCTCGTGCCCCGCCGATAGCCCCGGATCGGAGATCCGGAACGAATTGACGAAGCGGATTTCGGGATAAAGCCTGATCACCTGCCGGAACGCGTAGATGATCCCGAGGAACAAAACGCCGATGATCAGCCCGTTCAACCCGGGGTTCGTCAGTAGCGATTTCTGCAATTGTTCGAATAAGATAGCTGCCAGAAATGCGACCAGAATGAGAAAAATCGTCATCCTGAGCAAGAACACGCCCGGCGAGTTCAGGGTCAAGACCCGATGTTCCGCTATCGTTTCGCCATCGCGCTTACGTGCCATATCCCGTCCTCGCCTAGAGTGCTTCAGGCAAAAGTGTGAGCGGTTTTGCCGAAAGAAGCACGACAAAACAAAAACCTATATGCCACTGTGGCCAGTGAACTCTATTGGTATGCCTCAAACCCGGCGCACAACCTCGCGCACGTGAAGCACATATTTGAGCCCTTCGTGTGGTTTTTGGGGCGAAACCGCACCACAGTCACGCCCAAACCGCACCCCTAAGTCCCCGCGGCCTTTACAATCGGCGCTTCCGGCCGTCGCGCCAGCAACGGCATCAGCCCGCGATGCACATCCTTGTTGCCCACGATGATGTCTCCCGTGTCCATCATCTGATCGGACCCGTCGAGGTCCGACACCGTCCCGCCCGACTCCCGGATCATCACGATCCCAGCCGCCATATCCCACGGCTTGATGTTGCGTTCCCAGTAGCCGTCGAACCGCCCCGCTGCCGTCCAGGCGAGATCGAGCGCCGCCGATCCCGTCCGCCGCACGCCCGCGACATGCCCCATAACCGTCTCGATTTCCTTAAGAAACGTCTTATGGCCCGTCCGTCCGCGATGCGGAATTCCCGTCGCGACCACACAATCGTCTAGCGACCGCCGCGCAGCAACCCGCAACCGGCGGCGATCGTTCAGAAACGCGCCCTTGCCCTTTTCCGCCGTGAACAGTTCGTCCGAAATCGGGTTATAAATTACGCCCGCCACCAGCACACCGTCGCGCTCCAGCCCGATAGAGGAACAAAACAACGGGATCGAATGCAGAAAATTCGTCGTCCCATCGAGCGGATCGACAATCCAGCGATGCGTTTTATCAGGACCGGGCACCTCGCCGCGCTCTTCCATCAAGAACCCGTACTCGGGTCGCGCCTTCTTGAGTTCCGCATAGATGATGTCCTCGGCCTTATGATCGGCCGCCGACACGAAGTTCGCAGGCCCCTTGATGGACACCTGCAGATGCTCGACCTCGCCAAAGTCGCGGGTCAAACTCTTACCCGCCTTACGGGCAGCATTAATCATCACGTTCATCAGCGCAGATGCGGGCATAGATACGGTCCAATTCAATGAGCACAGGCACCTCACGAGACACGGCGGGCACCAGAAATGATCTAAGCTCAGGGTCTACCCGCTCAACGCGCAATGGACAAGGCGGCCGATAAGCTGGCAAACCCAAACGGTAAACGGGAGCGATCGGGGATGACATGAGCACTGACAAAGACCAACGCGGCATCGACGTCGACATCGCGGACGCCATCGAGGGCCATCAGCGCTTTCGCGCGCAATTCCAACGCGACAAAGCCTTCTTCCAAGGCCTCGCCACCCAAACCCAAAAGCCGCGCCTGCTCTGGATCGGCTGCTCCGACAGCCGCGTCGTCCCGGCCCAAATCACCGGCGCCTGCCCCGGCGAACTGTTCGAAATCCGCAACATCGCCAACGTCGTCCCGCCTGCCTCCTCAAACGATGACAGCGTCGGTGCCGCAATTTCATATGCCATCGAACACCTCGGCATCGACGACATCGTTGTATGCGGCCACACGGGCTGCGGCGGGATCAAAGCGCTCTCCCACATGGCAGGTGCTGATCCCGGCCACAAACTCGATCCCCACCTCGCTCGCTGGGTCGATTACACCCGCCCCGCCCACGCCCTCGTCAAAGCCGCAGGCATCCCTGCTGACCAGCGCTTGGCCGAAGCCGAACGCTCCCATATCCATTTCCAGATCGACAACCTACTGACCTACCCGGAAGTCCGTACCCGCGTTGCCTCCGGCACATTAGGCGTCCACGGCTGGCTCTACGATATGTCGACCGGCGAACTCCTGGCCTACGCCGGCACCTGGCCCCGCCTCATCGACAAAACCGCCTGACATTAATCCCAGAACGGAGGCTCGATTTGCCGTAAGTTCGGCCCAAACCGCAACGGCGAGCAGGCAGTCGCCAACCCCGTCGTGTCGTCGATATCAACTGCAAAGCCCGCAATCGACCCCGGCCCTTCCGCGGGTTCAAACCGGCCCCGCGGGATCTTGGTGATGAACCGGTTGATCGGTTCTTCCAACGCCATCCCCAGCACTGAATTGTAATCCCCGCACATCCCGGCATCCGACAGATACGCCGTCCCGCGCGGCAACACGCGGTCATCGGCGGTCGGCGCATGCGTATGCGTGCCAACGACGGCACTCACGCGTCCATCGACAAAGTAAGCGAGCGCCTGCTTCTCGCTGGTCGCTTCCGCATGCATATCGACAAAAATAGCATCCGCGCCCTGCTTGAGCTTGCACGCCGTAATTTCGTGATCCACGGCGCGGAACGGACAATCGATCTCGGTCATGAACACCCGCCCCATGGCGTTCATCACCAAAACATCCGCGCCGTTCTTGGCCTTGAACAGCCCGGCGCCCTTTCCCGGCGTGCCCTTGGGATAATTCAGTGGTCGCAACAACTGCGGACACCGCTCGATATAAACCAGCGTATCCTTCTGATCGAACGAGTGATTGCCGAGCGTGACGACATCTGCCCCCGCATCGAGCAGATCGTTGAAGATCTTCTCGGTTATGCCAAACCCGCCCGCCGCATTTTCCCCATTCACGATCAGGAAATCGAGCTTGTAGCGTGCACGCAACTTCGGGATCGCGTCATAAACCGCGGCCCGGCCCGAGCTACCGACAACGTCACCGAGAAACAAAAGGCGCATCTGTTTTGCCCATACGCGTCACCTGGAACATTTCTGGGGCCCTGACGGCGTTAGCACCCAGTCAAGCGGCTGGTCGTAGTCGAGATGTGGAACGGCGTCCAGCCGCTGCTCATCATACGCTATACCAACCGTTACTAGGGGTTTTAGTCGCCGCAGCTCATGCAACGTCCGGTCATAAAACCCACCGCCATATCCTAGCCGTTGGCCGGTTTTGTCAAACGCCAGCAACGGCACCAGCACAATGTCGGGCAAAACCACAGCCCTCGTGGCAAGCGGCTCGGCGATCCCCCACACCGCCGGCGCCATCTCGTCGCCGGGCGTCCAAGCCCTGAACACCAGCGGCAATCCCTTGCCCTGCATTGCAGGCAGCGCCAACGGATGCCCTTCGCCGTGAAGCCGCAGCATCAGCGGCAGCGGATCGATTTCTTCTCCGATCGCCGAAAACGCCGAAACCGCGGCCCCCGCTCGTGGCCGCAAAAAACCCAAGCCATGCTCCGCAAGCCGGGCTCCAGCCTGAGCCCCGTGCTTTGCAAATGCCTCCGCCCGGGCCAACTTGGCCGCAGTCCGTACCCGTTTCTTCTCCGATTTCATATCAGCCACGGCGCATCTCGCTCATGTCAAGTCACTAGCAAGAAACCATTATCCATAACTCGCGCCGGATGTCCCGCCCCACTTGGACAGAACACTGTCGATCACCATATGAGGCTGGCGTTCATCCCGGCCTTCGCCGAGGATACCGGACGCTCAAAGGAGCAGTCCATGCTGTTGTAATGGCAGGGCAATAAATCCGCACGAGGCGCTCAATACGCGCCAAATTCACCTTCCCAGTCTCATCGAATAGATCAAACCACACGCCTTTGCCATCCCGGCACAGGCGGCGAATTTCCACATTTAATCAGAGGCGGCCCCGTTGCGGGTCCGAGCCCCCATGTCACCGGTTCAAATTCCAGACTTCACTGCCAAGCGCTTCCCCGTTGGCCGCGCCCTCGCAGCAGCCCTCCTGCTAAGCTCAAGTTACGTCCTCTTGTCAGGGACCCTGTTCCGCATCAAGCAGAACGAGGTCGGCTATGTCACGCGCTTCGGTAAAGTCCAGAACGCCGAAAAAGGCCCGCTCCAGCCTGGCCTGCACTTCAAAGTGCCGGTCATCGACGACGCCGACGAAATCTCGACCTCGACCGACACCGTCAAAATCCCGGCGATGAAGGCGTTCACGCGCGACACGCAGGAGGTCATGCTGCAGATCTCGATCACCTATAACGTCCCGCCAGCATCGGCTTACCACCTGATGTACGAAGTCGGCCGCTCGGGTAACGTAGACATCGGCCACAACCTCGAAGCCATCACCAATGATCGCGTCCGCTCGATCGTGAGCCGCCGCGACGTCACCGAAATGGCCGGCGAAGGCCGCGAGAAAATTGTCGAAGAAATCAAGACCATGATCGCCTCTGAGTTGAAGCGCCTGTTCCGCGTCGAAGTGCAAGACGTCCAGATTCCGATGCTGGATTTCTCGCCCCAGTACAAGGAAGCCGTCAACCGCTCGACACTCGCCCGCGCCCAGCGCCTGCAAGCCGAACAGGACCGCGAACGCGCCCGCGTCGAAGCCGAAACCGTTGTCGTCAAGGCTAAGGGTGACGCCGACAGCCAGTACGCCCGCGCCGAAGGCCAGGCCCGTTCGAACCTGACCCAGGCCAAGGCCGAAGCCGAAGCCACCAAACTGCGAGGCGAAGCCGATGCCGCCGCGATCCATGCCAAGATCGCAGCCGCCGGCGGCATCGACGGCTTCACCCGTCAGACTCAGGCTCAAGCTTCGCTCAATTGGAAAGGCGACGTCCCCCGCCTCATGCTCGGCGGTACCACCGGCGGCGCTGGCTCACCCCAGTTCCCCCTCGTCATCCCGCTTCAGACAGAGAAGTAAACGAGATTCCCCTCCCCGTCATTGCGTGAGCGATTCACTGCTTCGAGGCGGGGAGGGGTTAGGGGTTGGGGGACTGAAGTGTGTGAGGGTCCCGGTAGCCGAACCACTTCACATCACGGCGTCGAGGGGCCGAGCCCCTCGCCTTCACTTCACGTCACTCATCCAATAAGCGCTCATCACTTCCCGCCTCTCCCCGTCAGGGCGAAGCCCTGCTGCGCAGGGATGGGAGAGGGTCGGGGTGAGGGGTACTCGTCCAATTGAACGCCGCGCCTTACCCCTTCTTAAAATTCGGCGCCCTCTTCTGCATGAACGCCGCCACCGCCTCCTTAAACTCGGGCGATCGCAACTGCTTACCAAACACGCCCACTTCCTCGGCAATCCGCGCCTCGACGGTGCGCGTGTCCGCGCTCAACAACCGCCGCGTCGCCCGCAGCGCTTCCGGCGGCAGCGCTTCGAGCTTGTCCGCAAAAGCCCGCGCCGCATCCAATTGCTCGCCCTCGCCAACCACGCGCGACACGAGCCCCAGCCGCAGCGCCTCATCCGCCGCCACCGGATCGCCCAACAGCAACAGCTCTGCAGCCTTCAACCGTCCGACCGCACGCGGCAATAACAGCGAACTACCCGCTTCCGGCACCAGCGCGATCTTCACAAAATTGAACGCAAGGTTCGCACTCGGCGCCGCCACCACGTGATCGCAATGCAGCAGCAGCGTCGCCCCAATCCCGACGCACGGCCCCTGCACCGCTGCGATCATCACCTTCGACGTCGTCGAAATCGCCTTGAGAAACGCCAGCACAGGCGCTTTGTCGGTCATCGGCGTCGAGAGAAAATCCTGCAGGTCGTTGCCCGAGCAAAACCCAGCCCCGTGACCGGCAAACAGAATACTGACAACATCATGTTGAGCTTCCGCCGCGAACATGGCCTCTGCCATCGCCGCATACATCGCGCCCGTAATCGCATTCTTCTTGTCGGCACGATTAAAATGGATCTCCAGCGACGCCCCGCGCCGCGCGATCTCGACATACTCTGCCATGAATTCCCTCCGCTCAGGTCACGCTCCACATGACACCGGCAGTCAGGAGAACGCAACATCGCTCGCAAGCCACATGTCAGGCAGCTGCCCTTAACGCGAAGCGCGAACCTTACCCGCGCACGGGCGGACCGAGGAACACTTCCGGCGGTGCAGGCTCAGCGAAATGATAGCCCTGCAGATAATCGATCCCGGCATCCGTCAGGAACTTCGCCGTCGCCGCGTCGCCGACCCACTCCGCAACGGTGCGCATATTGAACACCTTAGCCAGTTCGACCATCGACTTGATGAAGACCTGATCGCCCTTGTCCTGGCAGACATTCTTGACGAACGACCCGTCGATCTTCACGAGATCGGCGTTCAAAAGCTTGAGGTTGCGGAAGTTGGTATGGCCCACGCCGAAATCGTCGATCGCAGCCTTGCAGCCCAGATCCTTGATCGTGTCCACGAACACCATCGTCTGATCGAGGTCGTGAAGCGCCGCAGTCTCCGTAATTTCGATGGTCAGCCGCCCCGTAATTTGCCGGCTTCCCCCGGTCAACCGGTGCAGCGACACTAGCCAATCGTTATCGCTCGAAGTCAGCCCGGAAACATTGAGCGCGATGTGCAACTGCGGATACCGGTTGAGCAGTCCAGCGGCCAACTCCAGCGTCCGCAGATCAATCAATCGCGACAGCCCGAGCTGTTCCGCAATCGGCATGAAATCGCCCGCCGACACCCGGTTGCCATCCGGCGTGATCATCCGCAGCAAACACTCGTAATGCTCAGGCTTGCCCGTCTTTGCGCTGACCATCGGCTGCAGTTCGAGCACCATCCGCTGCTCGTCGAGCGCGCTGATGAGCGTATTGGCAAGGGCTGTATTGCGACGGCGGATGTTTTCTTCCTCAGGGCCGGGCTCGTAGGCAACGAAACTATCAAGCCGCCGCCGCCGCGCCCGCTCAAGCGCCTGGAGGGCGCAAGCCATGCCCTGTTCCGCCGTCATCGAGGCATCGTTAAAACCAATGCCGCCAATCGAAATCGTCGCCGCAAGTTTGACCGCCGACGTTGCGACGGGCGCACCGCGCACCGCTGCCATCAACCGGTCGGCCACGATCCGCATGATGCCCGGTCCGCAATCGTTGAGCACGATCCCGAACTTATTCGACGCCGTCCGCCCGATTTGATCGCCCGAGCGCAAGTGGCGCTTGATGAGCTTGGCAACCTGCGCCAGCATTTCATCGCCAGCCGCAAACCCGAAGGTTTCGTTCACGACATCGAGACCGTTCACCGACGCCAGCAAAAACGCGCACGGCTTGCGGCTCGTCGCCGAACTCGCAATCGTGGCGCCCAGCGTATCGATAAGCGTCGCCCGATTGAGCTGCCCGGTTAGTTCGTCATATTCGCCGCGATACCGTAGCCGCTCGTCCTGCGCATACTTATCGGAAATATCGCGAATGACTCCCTGGGCAAACGCCGGCCGCCCATCCTCGCCCGGCCACCAGCAGCCCTGCTCTTCGAGATAAAGCGCTATAGCCTCGGTCCGTCCCCGAGGATGGAACCTGTACTGCAACCGGTAGGCGATGCCGGATCGGCTGCCTTCGAGCCCCTTGGGGCAGACCATCGCTTTGCGGCGCAGCCCCACCGACTCCGGTGCAATTCTGAGCTGAAACGCCGCCCCGGTTGCAATATGGCTGATCTGCGAAACTTTCAGCAGGTTCGCGCCATGCTGATCCCACGTGATCGTGTCGCGTGCGAAGTCCCACGCAAACGCCGTTTCGCCCGCAAACGCCATGATCGCGGACACATCGAGCCGCAGTCCGCCTGCCCCGGTCACGCCGGAAGCACCCGCGCGGAGCGGCTTCTGATCGAGAGGTCGGGCGGGCTCAGTCACCGGGGCTCCTGTCACGGTCGCATCACTTTCGCCGTTATGAGAGCACAGATATTAGCCGGAAGCGATTAATGAGGTCGAAATTTAAAACATACCTCAAATTAGAATCAACAAAGTGTTGACGAAACGCAAACGGCCAGCCCTCAAAAGGACTGGCCGTTGAAAGGTCTGCATTAAGACAAAACTCTTAGTTGTCGCCGCCACCAAACGAAACGTCGCGCTTGGCCACACGAATACCGATCGTGTACCCGGCGATGACATCAATGACCGTCGCAAAAAGGATAATGAAGAACACCGAGGTCGCAGCCTTGGGAACCAGCAGGAATTCGATCAAGCTGACGATCATCACGATCATCGACAACGCATGATCGACCAGCGACGAGGTTGAGGTGTATGTCGACTTCAACAGTTCGATAAACAACATCACCAGCGTAATGATGATCAGCAGATCGCCCCAAGTGAAAACCCACTTAACCGGATTTTCAGGCAGACGACCGCTCGGCATAGGCAAAGCAAAGATTGCCTTATTCAGATCGATGCCCGTGAGAGCGATGACGTTATAAAGAATAAAAGCGATCGCAATCAATGGGATGGCGCGCAGCGTCATACGTCTCTCTCCAGTCGTTTGGTTTGCACGCGGTCACTGACAGCGGCGGGGTAGGACGCCCGCACCGATATATACACGCGACCATGACTTCGCCAAGACAAGATCAGGGGTATCCAGATCAGGACAGATACGATCTAGCCAGACGCATCAGACGTCGGCCTTCACATCCAGGATCTGACGGCCGTTGTACATGCCGGTCTTTAGATCGATGTGGTGCGGACGGCGGCGCTCGCCGGTCTTCTTGTCTTCGATATGCACCGGCGCGGTCAGAGCGTCGTGCGAGCGGCGCTGATTGCGCTTCATGCGCGAAACTTTTTTCCTTGGAACTGCCACGGGTCGTACTCCTTAGCGTCAATCTGTGCTTGTTCTGTGCCGGTCCCCACACAAGCTCGAAAGCTCTGTTGAAAACAGCAACACCGGGGCACGAACCGCCTTTTTCAGCGGGTGCCGTCCGGTGTGTTGGATGCTTCTATACTCAACCCCGGCGTAAAACGCCAGAGTGAAAAAAGCTCCGGGGGTAAACGTCACCCCCCTCACGACTCCCTGACACCCGTGCGCCAGCTTCTCGCCAGCCGCGTGCTGCCCCCGCTTGCCCGCGAAAGCCCGCGATCGCTCCCTTTCCGGCCCAAAATGAGCTGCAAACGCTCATCCCCCGTCAATCCGCTCGCAAAAGCCGCATCCAACCCTCTTGGCCGTCCCAAAAACCGGCTCCCAACCGTTTTCAGAACATCGGCCGTCTCTCCAAAGGCATTCAACGAAAAATCGGCCGTATGTCGCGCCGGAATACCGATCTGACGAGCCTGGCTGAAGCTGTCGTGCCCCGCCCCCATGTACAATATGAGCCAGCCGTCTTCGCGCTGCTTGCGGTCGAGCAGCACCTTCAGTTGATCGCGCGTATATTCCCGCGACGCATTCTCCAGCCCGTCCGTCACGATCGCCATGATCCGCCGCTCGTCCTTGCCCGTCAGGCAATCGACGATCCCGACACTATAACCCACCGCATCCAAAAGCGGCGTTGCCCCGCGCGGTTCATACTCATTTAGCGCCACTTCAGCGCACGCCGATACCGGCACCCGATCGCGAATCGTATCGATACCCTCGCTGTCGAACACGACCACGCTCAACCGCGCATCCATGCTCTTGTCGCTGCGCACATGCCCCAGATAGCGATTGACCGCAGACACCGCATCAAAGCGCGCGTCCACCATCGATCCCGACCGGTCGAGCACCATCGCGATATGAACTTTATGCACCATTGTTGTTCCCACCCGTTGTAATGACGGCCCCAAATTCGGCGTGAAGCCGAAGTGACAGCCCAACTTCTAGCGGGAGCGAGGGGGCCAAGTTGTGACCCTCATGTGGCAAAAACACGTAAGCATGTCAGAGACTTGGTTTGAATACGGAGTAGCAGGCGCGCGCCTCGCCAGCCTCGCCCTAACCACCTTCCGCTTGACGCTATGCAACTTTCAAATCATAGGTCATCGCCCCTGCACAATAATAGGTCAGCCAGGCGAACAAGCGCCGCTTTATCAGGCGCGCGCTGCTGCCGTACGATTGCCTCTAGCCAGCACGAAGTTGGGAAAACACATGCCTTTCTCTGCACGCCGCCCCGGTCGCCATTTCCTCCAGATCCCCGGCCCCACCCCCATTCCTGAGCGTATCCAGCTGGCAATGTCGCGCCAGATCCTGGACCATCGCGGCCCGTCGTTTCAAAAGCTCGGCCAGCGCGTGCTGACCAACGTCAAGTCGCTCTTCAAGACGAAAAGCCACGTGATCATCTATCCCTCGTCCGGCACCGGCGCCTGGGAAGCAGCCTTCACCAACACGCTCTCCCCCGGCGACCACGTCCTGATGTGCGAGACCGGCCAGTTCGCCCTGCTCTGGAAGGTCATGGCGGAGCGCCTCGGCCTTATCCCCGACGTGATTCCGACGAATTGGCACACGGGTGCCGAAGCGCACCTGATCGCAGCCAAGCTCGAAGCCGACAAAGCCCACAAGATCAAGGCCGTCTGCGTCGTCCATAACGAAACCTCGACCGGCTGCCGCAGCCACGTCGACGAAGTGCGCGCAGCGATGAACGCCGCGAACCACCCTGCGCTGCTGATGGTCGACACCATCTCCTCGCTCGGTGTCATGGACCTGCGCCACGACGAATGGGGCATCGACGTCACCGTTTCCGGCTCGCAAAAAGGCATGATGCTGCCCCCCGGCCTGTCGTTCACCGCCGTCAGCGAAAAAGCCCTTGCCGCCAGCAAGACCGCGAAACTCCCCCGCGCCTATTGGCAGTGGGACGACATGATCACGAACAACGCACAAGGCTTCTTCCCCTACACCCCCGCGACCGGCTTGCTGTATGGTCTGGACGCAGCCATCGACATGCTCATCGAAGAAGGCCTCGACAACGTCTTCGCCCGTCATGAGCGTCTGGCCGAAGCGACCCGCCGCGCCGTCAAGGGCTGGGGCCTCGATATCTGGTGCCGCGATCCGCACTACTACTCGGCTGCCGTCACCACGGTCACCATGCCCGACGGCCACAACGCCGACGCCTTCCGCAAGCTCGTGCTCGAAACCTTCGACATGTCGCTCGGAACCGGCCTCAACAAGCTCGCAGGCAAAGCCTTCCGCATCGGCCACTTGGGCGACACCAACGAACTGACGATCATGGGCGCGCTCTCGGGCGTCGAAATGAGCCTGGAAATCGCAGGCATCCCCCACACCAAAGGTGGTGCCGCCGCCGCGATGTCCTACCTCGCCACCGCCATGAAGCAGCCCATCAAACTCGCCGCCGAGTAAGCGCGAGCTTAGAATAAACAGAGCCCTCGGAACCCGTGTTCCGGGGGCGTTTTCATGAGCAATTCAGCAAAACCAAATGTATTGCGTCCACTCCCTGGGGAGAGCCCCTTGTCTTCACATCACTTCGGCCATCCTCAGCAACTCCTTGGCAGCGCTCATCACCTCCCCCGCTCCCCCTGGGGAGAGGGTTGGGGTGAGGGGTACCTTGGAAAGACAGTGAGGGGCTCTGTTCGTCCGACCTGAAAATTCTCAAACCCGGTCTGCACCAAACCACCGCTTTCTCCCCTTGAGTCTTCCCCTCCCCTTCGTCATGGTGCGCGTCATCTAACCACACCACTGCGCGAGGGTCTCATGGCACACGTCGGCTTCATCGGACTAGGCAACATGGGGCTGCCCATGGCGGCCAACCTCGTCAAAGCGGGCCACACCGTCACCGGCTTCGACCTCGTCCCCGCCAACTGCGACGCAGCCCGCCCCCTCGGCATCACTGTCACCTCTGACGCCGTCGCCGCCTGCAAAGACGCCACCGCCGTCATCACCATGCTGCCCTCCGGCAAGGCAACGCTGTCGGTCTACGACAGCGGCGTCCTCGCCGCCGCAGCCGCCAACGCCGTCTTCATCGATTGCTCGACTATCGACGTCGCCTCCGCCCGCGACGCCCACGACCTCGCCGAAAAGGCCGGACGCCTCTCGCTCGATTGCCCAGTCTCCGGCGGCGTTGGCGGCGCGCAAGCCGCCACCCTGACCTTGATGGCAGGGGGATCACCCGAAGCGTTCGCCGCCGCTGAGCCCTTTCTCAAGGCCGTCTCGAAAAAGATTGTCCATTGCGGCGCATCCGGTGCTGGGCAAGCCGCCAAGATCTGCAACAACATGATCCTCGGCATCTCCATGATCGCCGTCTCCGAAGCCTTCGTGCTCGGCGAAAAGCTCGGCCTGTCCCACCAAGCCATGTTCGACGTCGCGTCCACATCGTCGGGCCAGTGCTGGTCGCTGACGAGCTATTGCCCCGTCCCCGGCCCGGTTCCCACGAGCCCCGCCAACAACGGCTACAAGCCTGGATTCGCCGCTGCCCTCATGCTCAAAGATCTGAAGCTCGCCGTCGAAGCCGCCGAAGCTGCCGGTGCCGATCTCAACCTCGGCCCCAGAGCCGCCCACCTCTACGAAACCTTCGTCGACGGTAACAACGCCAACAAAGACTTCTCCGCCATCATCGAAGCCATCCGCACCGGTACGGTTTGACCCCATGACCACCGCCCCCGTCTACGTCTTCGATGCCTACGGCACCCTGTTCGACGTCCACTCCGCCGTCGGCCGCTACCGCGACGAAGTCGGCCCCAAGGCGGACCTCATGTCGGCCATCTGGCGCGCCAAACAGCTCGAATACACCTGGATCCACGCCCGCGTCGAACGCCCCGTCACGTTCGCTGCGCTGACCGAACAAAGCCTCGACTTCGCGATTGCCGCTATCGGAGGCATCCAGAAGGGTCTGCGCGAGGAGTTGCTGTCCGCCTATCGCTCGCTCAAATCCTACCCCGAAGTTCCCGAGGTCCTGGACGACCTCAAAGGCTCCGGCGCACGCCTCGCAATCCTGTCCAACGGCGATCCGGAAATGATCGACGCCGCCATCCACTCGGCAGGCTTCGACGCGGTGTTCGACGCCGTCCTCTCCGTCGCCCAGGTCGGCATATTCAAGCCAGCGATGCCGGTCTACAAAATGGCGTCCGACTTCTTTAACGTGGAACCATCCGCGGTCTCATTCCAGTCGTCCAACCGCTGGGACATCGCCGGCGCGAACGTGTTCGGCTTCCAAACTGTCTGGATCAACCGCCTGAAAGCACCCGACGAATACCCCGGCATGCCCGCCGGCCGCATCATCGCCAACCTCGCCGAACTCGTCCCATCGTCGAGCAACGGCTGAACGGTCTTTAAGAGCGCGCAGGCACCGTGAACGAAATTATGTCGTCACGCACGACCATGTCTGTCACGCCATATCGCTCAACGAGTTCTTTCATGCCAGCAAGCGTCGGATAGTCGGCTTCGGTGCCAAAACACCGCGCGTCGTCAATATAAACAATGCTTCGAGGAGCGGCCGCTTTCAGGATGGTTTCGACTTCCTTTACAATCGGCGTATCCAATTCGCCACGGCCTGTGGCACCGCCCGAATAGTGCCCATCGAGCCAAAATAATGCGGGCGCGCCAGCTAATTTCGCAATGATATTGCCCATTTCCCTACCACTATCGCCCTCGACGATATGGACGCGAGCTTTGCCAGCAAATCTCTTGCGTGCGAGAGCCGCAAGCCTGGGCTCCACTTCCACCGAATAGACCGTGCATCCCTGTGTCGCGAAAACGTGGGTCGTATCCCCCAGCAGCGTCCCCGTCTCAACAAAATGCGAGAGGTTACCGCGCTTCAGCGCTGCCAGCAGTTCGCGCCGCTTCAACAGTCCCGGTCGCGCCGCATTAATTTGGTCAGACTTTGACCGCCATGAACGCAGTTCGAAACGATCCTGAAAGTCAGCGAGCCAGCGCGTCAGCGCCGACCTGCGAATTACCGCTTGAAGTAAGAGACGGTCCATATTTTCCCTGCCGTTGAGTGCCGGTTACGTCCAGCGTGCGCGAGACGCGCTCAAATTAAACGCCTACCCGGGCGGCGATGACAGCCGTCGTGCCACAATGGAGCACCAACGGCGGACCTCAGCACTTGCCCCCAGCGAAACCAAGCCACAAATGAGCGCCAGTCCAAATCCCGCAGCGATTTGTATGGAGGAACCGGCGCGGCCAGTCCACTGCGACACGAGCGCTGAAACCCCCACCGTCGCTAACAAGGGAACTAAGACCTTGCCAATCCAATCAAATAATATGCGGCGGTCGTACTTTGCATATGTAAATCCGCTCAAGATGAAGCTGAGAATATAAACGCCAGCCCAGATCGCCGCGACCGACACGATATCGACCTGCCGAAACGCC
>JANLYB010000237.1:0-12411 GCA_031365425.1 Hyphomicrobiaceae bacterium | reverse complement strand
CCGTGGTGCAATGACGAACTCCTGGACGGACATCAAGAATACTGACCTCGTGGTCATCATGGGCGGCAACGCTGCCGAAGCTCACCCGTGCGGCTTTAAGGGTGTTACGCAAGCCAAAGAAAACCGCGGCGCCAAGTTGATCGTCGTCGACCCGCGCTTCACGCGGTCCGCATCCGTTGCTGACTTCTACGCGCCGATCCGCCAAGGCACCGACATTGCGTTCCTGTTGGGCGTGATCAACTACTGCATTGAAAACGACAAAGTGCAGTGGGAATACACCAAGAACTATACCAACGCCGCCTACATCGTGAAGGAAGGCTACGGCTATCAGGACGGTCTGTTCACCGGCTACGACGAAAGCAAACGCGACTATGATCGCTCGAGCTGGGAATACGAGTTCGGCGAAGACGGTTTCGTTAAAGTTGACACGACGCTGGAAAACCCGCGTTGCGTCTGGAACCTGTTGAAGGCCCATGTCAAAACCTACACGCCCGAACTGGTCGAAAAAATCTGCGGCACGCCCAAGGCCAAGTTCCTGACGGTCGCCAAGATGATTTCCGAAACGTCGGCCGTCGATAAAGCCATGACGTCGATGTATGCGCTCGGCTGGACCCAGCACTCTAAAGGTTCGCAGAACATTCGCTGCATGGCGATGCTCCAGTTGATCCTTGGAAACATGGGCATCCGCGGCGGTGGAATGAACGCGCTGCGCGGTCACTCCAACATCCAAGGGCTGACCGACATCGGACTGATGTCGAACCTGCTGCCTGGATACATGACGCTTGCGACCGAAAAAGAACCCGACTTGGCAACGTACATGTCCAAGCGCGGCTTCAAGCCCATCCGGCCCGGCCAGATGAGCTATTGGCAGAACTACAAAAAGTTCTTCGTTAGCTTCCAGAAATCGATGTGGGGCGACTTCGCGACCAAGGAAAACGACTTCGCCTACAACTATCTGCCAAAGCTCGATGTCCCAGCCTACGATGTGCTGCGCGCCTTCGAGTTGATGAGCCAGGGCAAGATGAATGGCTACTTCTGCCAGGGGTTTAACCCGCTGCAGTCGTTCCCCAATCGCGCCAAGATCAAAGCCTCGCTCGGTAAGCTCAAGTTCCTCGTTGTCATGGATCCGCTCAAGATCGAGACGGCGCGGTTCTGGGAAGACCACGGCGAGTTCAACCCGTCTAAACCTGAAGAAATTAAGACCGAAGTCTTTGAACTGCCGACCACCTGCTTTGCCGAAGACGAGGGTTCCCTCGTGAACTCAAGCCGTTGGCTGCAGTGGCACTGGGCCGGCGCAACACCTCCAGGCGAAGCCAAGTCCGACGTTTGGATCATGGCTCAGCTGTATAAGCGTTTGAAGGCTCTGTACAAAAAGGAAGGCGGTCCGTTCCCTGACCCAATCCTCAACTTGACGTGGAACTACAAGGACGAGAACGAGCCTTCGCCTGCCGAACTTGCCAGAGAAATGAACGGCAAGGCCCTGGAAACCCTGATGGATCCAACCGACGCCACGAAGGTGTTGGTCGAAAAGGGCAAGCAGGTTGCGGGCTTCGCTCAACTCCGTGACGATGGCTCGACCGCTTGCGGCTGCTGGATCTATTCCGGCTGCTTCAACGAAGCGGGCAACAACATGGCCCGGCGCGATAACTCCGATCCCGATGACACCGGGGCCTATCTCAAGTGGTCCTTTGCCTGGCCTGCCAACCGGCGCATCCTCTACAATCGTGCGTCGGCCGATATGGCGGGCAAGGCTTGGGACCCCAAGCGCAAGCTCATCGAGTGGAACGGCGAAAAGTGGGCGGGCTACGACGTGCCCGATATCGTACCGACGGCGAAACCCGATACGGTCATGCCTTTCATCATGAACCCGGAAGGGACGTCCCGTCTTTGGGTCCGCGGCATGATGAAGGACGGTCCTTTCCCGGTTCACTACGAGCCGTTCGAAAGCCCCGTCGCGAATCTCATCGCGCCCAAGATCCGCGGTAACCCTGCCGCGCGTGTCTTCAAAGGCGACATGGAAGTCTTCGGCGATGCCAAAGACTTCCCCTACGCCGCCGTAACCTACCGTCTGACCGAGCACTTCCACTACTGGACGAAGCACAACGCTGTGAACGCGATGCTACAGCCGGAGTTCTTCGTTGAGATCTCGGAAGAACTCGCCAAGCTGAAGGGTATCCAGAAAGGTGGTTGGGTGCGTGTCTGGTCGAAGCGCGGAGCCGTCAAGGCTAAAGCGGTCGTCACTAAGCGCATCAAGCCGTTGATCTGCGATGGCAAGGCGGTTCATATCGTCGGTATTCCGATCCACTGGGGTTTCATGGGCGCGGCAAAGAAAGGGTTCGGCGCGAATACGCTGACCCCCTTCGTCGGCGACGCCAACATCGAGACACCTGAATTTAAAGCGTTCTTGGTCGACATCGAGCCGACCAACGGTCCGGCAGTGGCATAGGGAGGGCTTGCAAACATGGCTACAATTCAAGCCTTCGAAGTGGTGCGCCGGTCGGCAACGTCCATGCCGGCCCCCACCCCTGGGCGGTCGATCGAAGTCGCAAAACTGATCGACGCGTCCCGCTGCATCGGCTGCAAAGCCTGTCAGTCGGCATGCGTCGAGTGGAACGATCTCAAGCAAGAGGTCGGCGTCAACGTGGGAGTCTATGACAACCCCCACGACCTCACGCCGAACATGTTCACGCTGATGCGGTTCTCGGAGTGGGAAAACCCCGATAGCGGCAATCTGGAATGGCTGATCCGCAAGGACGGCTGCATGCATTGCGAAGATCCGGGCTGCCTCAAGGCCTGCCCGGCTCCCGGTGCAATCGTGCAGTATTCGAACGGCATCGTCGACTTCCAAAAGGAAAACTGCATCGGTTGCGGCTATTGCGTAAAGGGATGCCCCTTCAACATCCCGCGCATTTCCCAAACCGAGCACAAAGCCTTCAAGTGCACGCTCTGCTCAGACCGGGTGGCCGTCGGCCAGATCCCGGCCTGCGCCAAGGCCTGCCCCACCCACGCGATCACCTTCGGCACCAAAGCCGAGATGATCGCTCACTCCGAAAAGCGCGTCGCCGACTTGAAGTCGCGCGGCTTCGATAAGGCCGGGCTCTACAACCCGCCCGGCGTCTCTGGCACGCACGTCATGTACGTCCTGCATCACGCCGACCGTCCCCAACTCTACGCGGGCCTAGCGGAAAACCCCCGCATCAGCCCCCTCGTGGAAGTGTGGAAGGGCGTCGCGAAATACGCAGGCCTTGCCGTCATTGGCCTGTCCGTCGCAGCCGGCGCGCTCCACCACATGCTCGCTGGCGCCAACCGCGTTAGCGCCGAAGACGAAGCGAACGCTGAAAAGCTGGCTGGAGGTCGCAAAGTATGACCATCGAAAAGACAACCGGCGCACCCCTCAAGGTGCGCCGCTACTCCGGCGCCGCCCGAATCAACCACTGGATTACGGCCATCAGCTTCGTACTTTTGTGGCTGAGCGGTCTCGCACTGTTCCATCCCAGCCTTTACGGGCTTTCCGCCTTGTTCGGCGGCGGCTCAACGATGCGCTGGCTCCATCCCTGGATCGGCGTGGTCCTGTCGGTCAGCTTTCTGGGCTTGTTTCTCCGCTTCGTTACGGCGAACCTCCCCGAAGGTACCGACCTGAAGTGGCTCGCCAATATCCGTTCGGTGTTGGCTGGACACGAGGAATACCTTCCCGAAATCGGCAAATATAACGCCGGTCAGAAGATGGTGTTCTGGTCCATGTCTCTGCTCATTCCAGTTATGCTGATTTCCGGCATTGGCCTGTGGGACACAGGCTTGGCGTTTGTCGGTACGGCCTTCGGGTTCAAGCCGACCATCGACATGCAGCGCTGGGCCGCCGTCGTTCACGCATCTGCGGGTATTGCGACGATCGTGATCTGGATCGTCCACGTCTATGCCGCCATCTGGGTTCGGGGCACCATCTCCGCCATGACCAAAGGCAGTGTAACCGGCGGCTGGGCCTGGCGTCATCACCGCAAGTGGCTGCGCAAGGAAGTCTCCGAACACAAAGTCAGCTAACGATAAGTCTCGCCTCTCCCTCCCCCTTGTGGGAGGGCAGGGGCGGGGTTAGTTTAATGAGCGTATGCAACTGACGCTGTTCTACCATTTCCACTGGTTGCCCTTCCACACTGGTCGGTAGCATCCTCAGTCTGAGGTACTACGAATGTCCCAAATCGGCGGTCCCAAGCACGAGCCCATCAACATCGGCACCGAGGCAAAGCCCCCCTTTGTCGTGCTCCCCGAGCCCAAATCGTTGTTCCAAGGCAGAGCCCGCCGCCTCGACACTCTCAGCGCCGGACACGAACTGAAAACCTACCTCGAATTTGTCGCCAAAATCTGCGGGCTCCAGCATCAGATCGCATCCGATCTGCCCGATAGTCACTCGCTACCCGCCGATCATCTTGCCCAATCCAAAGCGGGTGCCATGCCGCCGCTGGCTGGCCGGGACATTGTCTCTGACACCGATTTCAAACCGGCGCTGGCCCGCATCGTCGCTGCTATCGCCCAGGCTACCACCGGCTGGCCTGCCGAGGCCCAAGCTGCCGCCAAAAACCTCTCAGCCCTCGACGGCGATGCCCTCGCCAACGCCATCGAAGCCGCCCTGTTCCAGGACATCACCCCTGGCGCCGTCGCCGAACACGTCCTCCTGTCCGCCGCCCTCCAAGTCCACATGGCCCGACTTGCCGCCACGCTCGACGCCAAACAACTCGTCCCTGTTGCCGATGGCGTCTGCCCGGCCTGCGGGTCGCCCCCCGTCGCGAGCGCCGTCGTCGGCTGGCCGAGCGCCCAGAACACCCGCTTCTGTACCTGCTCCATGTGCGCCACTCAATGGAACGTGGTCCGCGTGAAATGCGTCACCTGCGGCTCGACTGGCGGCATCGGCTACTATTCTATTGAAGGTCAGCCGGATACGCTCAAAGGCGAGACCTGCACCAACTGCAAGTCCTACGTCAAAGTCCTCTACCAAGTGAACGACGCTAGCCTCGACCCGCTCGCCGACGACGTGGCAACCTTGGCCCTCGACCTGAAACTTGCCGAAGCAGGCTGGACCCGCCGCGCCGCCAACCTATTCCTAGCCGGCTACGGCAGCGAAACCCCAACGGCTGCACCCGCACAAGAAACCGTGTGATGAGCGAAACCCCGCCACCGCCACGCCCTCCATCCGTCGACAACGTCCTTAAATCCGTCGTCGCCCGCGTCGCTGTTGCCCGCTTCGGTCACACGGCGACGACCAATGCCGTGCGCCAGGCACTAGATCAAGTTCGCGCAAACCCAACCCCAGATGACCCGCACGCACTGACGGCGGCAGCAATTGCGACGACCGCCCTCAACCTCCTCGAACGTGCCGATATGCCGACCGTCCGCCCGGTCTTCAATTTGACCGGCACCGTCCTTCACACCAACCTTGGCCGCGCCATCCTGCCTGAGGCAGCCGTCCACGCCGCCGTCGAAGCCATGCGCCGCCCCGTTGCCTTGGAATACGATCTCGAAACCGGCAAGCGTGGCGAACGTGACGACCATGTGCGCGGATTGATCCGCGAAATCACTGGCGCTGAAGACTCTTGCCTCGTCAATAACAACGCCGCCGCCGTTCTCCTCGTGCTCAACGCGCTGGGCGCAGCCCGCGAAACCATCGTCTCTCGCGGCGAGCTGATCGAAATCGGCGGCGCATTCCGCCTCCCCGACATCATGGCTCGCGCTGGCACCAAACTCGTCGAAGTCGGCACCACCAACCGCACCCACCTGCGCGACTACGAAAATGCGGTCACGGAAAACACCGCCCTCCTGATGAAGGCGCACACGTCCAATTACGTCGTCCAGGGCTTCACCACCGCCGTCGAAGCCAAAGACCTCGCACCTCTCGCCAAAGCCCGCGCCATACCGCTCGTGAATGACCTCGGCTCCGGCACCCTCGTCGATCTCACCCGCTATGGCCTCAAGCCCGAACCCACCGTCCAGCAAGCCCTGCAGGACGGTGCCGACATCGTCACCTTCTCAGGCGACAAACTTTTGGGCGGTCCCCAATGCGGTATCATCGCGGGCCGTGCGGACCTCATCGCCAAGATCGCCAAGAACCCAATGAAGCGCGCCCTGCGTCTCGACAAAATCCGCCTCGCAGCCCTTGAAGCCACCTTCAAGCTCTTCCGCGACCCCGATAGCCTCCCCCGCCATCTGCCGACGCTCGCCTTCTTCGTCCGTAGCAACGATGAATTGCGCGCCGAGGCCATCCGCTTGCTCACCCCGCTCGCCAACGCCGTCGGCCCTGCGTACGCCGTCAACGTCATCGACTGCAAAAGCCAGATCGGTTCTGGTGCCCTTCCGCTCGACACGTTGCCAAGTGCCGGCATCGCCATCACGCCGCTGGCAAAGAAAGGCGCAGGTACGAGCCTCCAAGCCATCGCAACGGCCATGCGCAACCTCCCCCGTCCTGTCGTCGGCCGCATCAGCGGCGATGCCTTCATTCTCGACCTCCGCTGCCTCGACGACGAACAGGGTTTCATCGAACAGCTCCCCGACCTCGCCCTTCCCGCAGGAGGCGGCGATGCTTAGCCGTTGGTTCAAACCCAAATCCGCCACGCCATCCGAACCGGTTCTCTCAACAGATCAGAAGCTCGACGCCGCAGACATAGCCTTCGCCGCCGGTGACTTCGAAACCGCCCTCTCCTATTGGGTCGAACTCGCCCATGCAGGCGACCCCATCGGCCAGCGCTCCATCGCCCAATGCTTTCTGCAAGCCAAAGGCATCGACAAGAATGTCGAACTCGCATTGAAATGGCTGAGGCTCTCGGCCCAATCCGGCGACGCCGAAGGTCAGCGGCAGCTCGCCGAATTCTATTTCAAGGGCGAAGACGGCTTCCCCAATGAAGCCGAGGCGATGAATTGGTATCGCCGTTCAGCCGTCCAAGGCAACGCCGCCGCCCAAGACATGCTGTCGTGGATGCTCGCCGAAGACGACGCCAACCCCAACCACACCGAAGCCCGCGAATGGGCTCTGCGTGCCGCCAACCAAGGCGTTGCCAGCTCCATGACCCGTCTCGGCCTGCTCTATCACAATGCCCTGGGCGTCGAGCGCGACCCGATCCAGGCCGCCCTGTGGTGGGAACGCGCCGCCTACCGCGACGACGGCGACGCCCAAGCCATGCTGGGCGCGGCCTACCACCTGGGCTCAGGCCGCCCCCGCGACCCAGTCGAAGCGCTCACGTGGCTCAAGCGCGCCCGCGCCAACAAATCCCCCTTCGCCGACCGCTTCTTTGAAGCCGTCACCACGAGTTGCTCCAACGAACAGCGCAACGAAGCCACCCGCCGCGCAGCCCTCAAGCTCGAACCTGCTTCCATCCCCGGAGCCGCGCCATGATCGTCGGTTCCGCTGGCCACATCGACCACGGCAAAACCTCGCTGGTTCGCAAGCTGACCGGCATCGATACCGACCGCCTGAAAGAAGAAAAAGCCCGCGGCATATCGATTGATTTGGGCTTCGCTTACCTGCCCCGCCCCGATGGCAGCATCATCGGCTTCGTCGATGTCCCAGGCCATGAAGGCCTCGTGCACAACATGCTGGCGGGCGCGACCGGTATCGACTTCGTCATGCTCGTCATCGCCGCCGACGACGGCGTCATGCCCCAGACGCTCGAACATCTGGCCATCGTCGATCTGCTTGGCCTCGATCGTGGCGTCGTCGCCCTCAATAAATGCGATCTCGTCCCGCCCGAGCGCATCGTCGAAGTCACCCGCCAGATCACGCAAGCCCTCAGCGCCACCGGCCTGCGCGACGCCGAAATCATCCCCGTCTCCGCCCACTCAGGCGCTGGCCTCGACATTCTCCAAGCCAAACTCGACGGCGCCTCCGCCCACGTTTCAACCCGCTCGACCGTCGCGTCCCGCGCCTCTAATGCCGCCTTTCGCCTCGCCGTCGACCGCTGCTTTACCCTCCCCGGCCAAGGCACCGTCGTCACGGGTACAACCCTTTCCGGCACCGTCAAAGTTGACGATGCTGTCATCGTCAGCCCAGACGGAATAGAAGCCCGCGTCCGCTCCGTCCACGCCCAAAACCAGTCCGCTACGACAGGCCATGCCGGTCAACGCTGCGCCCTCGTCCTAGCAGGCCCCAAAGTCTCCAAAGACACCGTCAAGCGCGGCAGCGTCATCACTGCTCCCGAGCTCCACGCCCCCACCCAACGCATCGATGTCCGGCTCCGCCTGCTCCCCTCCGAGCGCCGTGCGCTCGGCCAATGGACCCCGGTCCGCGTCCACCATGCCGCCAGCGAAACGGGCGGCCGCGTCGTCGTGCTGCGCGAAACGCCGCTAGCCCCTGGCGAAACCGAATTCGCACAGCTCGTCTTGGAACATTCCATCGCAGCCTGTGCGGGCGACCGCTTCATCCTCCGCGATACCACCTCCAGCCGTACCATAGGCGGCGGAATCGTGGTCGATCTGCGCGCCCCCGAACGCCGCCGCCGCACACCCGAACGCCGCGCCGTCCTCGAGGCCCTGGCCCTCCCCAACTCCGACGACGCACTTCTCGCCGTGCTCGAGACCGGCCAAGGCTGGATCAACCTCGCCGCCTTCTTGCGCGACCGTGGCCTCCCCGCGTCCCAAACTCAGCCCACCATCGACCGGCTCGACCTCACGTCCATCGCCGCCGATGGCACGGTGATGCGCCGCGACCGCTGGCAGTCCTTCGCGAACTCCATGAGCGCCGTCCTCGAAGATTTCCACAAAGCGAACCCGGACCTGATCGGCATCGGCGTCGACAAACTGCGCCTGCAAATGACCCCGCGCCTGACTGTGCCGGTCTTCACCGCTGCGACCGGCCTCCTCGTCCAGCAAAACGAGATTCGCATCGACCGCGCCTGGATCCGCTTGCCCACGCACGAAGTCAAACTCTCCCCTCAGGAAGAGCAGCTTTGGTCGCGCATCATGCCCATGTTGGCCGATGGCGAGCGCTTCCGTCCGCCCCGGGTCCGCGATATCGCCCGCGATCTGAAGATCGACGAAAAAATCGTCCGCCACCTGTCCCGCCTCGCCGCCCGCAGGGGTGACGTCGAGGAAATCGCAACCGATCATTATTTCCTGATCGATACCGTCACCGAAATGGCAGACATCGCGCGCGAGCTGGCAGCGCTCGACGCGCAAGGCTTTTCCGTCATTCAATTTCGTGACCGGCTCGACAACGGCCGCAAAGTCGCTATCCAGATACTCGAATTCTTCGACCGGCACGGCCTGACCATGCGCCGGGGGGACCTGCGGCGGATCAACGTCCACCGCGCAGCGCTGTTTTCTGCGCCGGCCCCTCAGCCGGACACGGTTTCGCCCGAAGCAGGGCGCGAAAGTATTGGAGGAGTCCCGTTCCCGGTGGGGCGACCGGACTTCAAATCCGGGTGGGGCCGTCAGACGGTCCCAGGTGGGTTCGACTCCCATCCTCCTCCGCCACCCAAACGCAAAGAGGCTCGCTCATGAAACACCCTCCCGCGACGTTGATCGACGGTTTCGAAGCAGCAGCGAGTGCCGCCCAGAGCGTCGAAAACAAATACCGTACCGACGCCGCAGCTGAGATCGCAAGACTCGAGCGTGAACGCATCGTCTGCTTCCGCCGCCTCCGCCTCGTCAAACTTCTGGCGGGTGCATCCGCCTCTGCCGAAACCGTCGACTCCGCCGTCGCCCATCAGCGTATCGCCGTCGCCGATGAATTCGGCTGGGATGCTGACCGCGCCGATCACACCATCGTCCTCGACAAATTGGCGGGGCCCGGTCGCGCAATATACGCAGCCCTCCATGAACCCGCACATTCCCAACACATCAGCGCCATCGCCGACGACCTCGCCTCATTCGAGAGCTGGTATCAGTCCCACGCTGGCCAGCCCTTCTATGTCCTTTTTGACCAATATGTCCCGCAGGCACCCCTTGTCGATTTCTGAGCACACCGACTTTGACGACTGGCTGAGCGCCACCTTCGCGCTGCAAGGCCCGTTCACGGCCTTCATCGTGCTCGTGGAGATCAGCGGCACGCAAGTGACGCCGTTGGCCTCAACCTACGTCCACGTCATCGGCACGGAAATCGATTGGGCGGACCTGACCGTCCTGCTCGCAGGTTCGGGACGTGAATGGCAAGGCGCGGTGTTTTTTGCCGAACAGGATGGCGTCAACGGTCCGCTCAACGCTGTCAAAGCCCGCATGCGCTTGAAGGAACTGGAATCCCAAATTGACGGCGACCGGCTGCATATCAACACCGGCCAGTTCTTCGACACCTGGGGCCGCCGCATGAAAATCGAGGCGGTGTGACCGTGGTCCCGGCGGCTGCGAGGTTCGCTGAAATTGAGGCCCTCGACGGCCTTCCCTTCGACGATGCCCTCGTCGCGGAACTCTGGCAAACCGGCCAGCGTTGGCAAGATAAACCGCTGCTCGCATCAACCCCCAGCTTCAAGACTTACGACAGCGACGAACTCCCATCCTGCGGGCACGGCGGCGGCGCGTTTCCCGCCTTCTCCATCACCGGCGGCGCTTGCGCGCTTGGCTGCGAACATTGCGGCGGCCGCATCCTCGAACCCATGATCCCCACCGGCCCTCCTGACGCCTTCGAGCGCACCGTCCACACGATGCACGAGCGACAAGGCCTGCGCGGCTTCCTCCTCTCGGGCGGCTCCAACCTGCGTAACGAGGTCCCGTTCGAGCGCTACTTGCCCGCACTCAAACGCCTCAAAGCCGCGATTCCAAACCTCGAAGTTGCCGTCCACACAGGCCTTGCCGATGAGCGCCGCGCCGCCCTTTTGGCCGATGCAGGCGTCGATGTCGCCATGCTCGACATCATCGGCGCACCCGAAACTATCCGCGACGTCTACCGCCTCGACCGCCCCGTCGCCGACTTCGAGTTGTCGCTCGCAAACCTCGTCGCAACCGGCCTGGATGTCGTGCCGCACATCGTAATCGGCCTCCACTTCGGCCGCCTGCTCGGCGAAACAAGCGCAATCGACATCATCGCCCGCCACAAAACCCGAGCCACCATCGCCGTTGTCCTCATGCCGCACCTCGCTGTCGCCGGACGCTTCCAGACGCCTTCCGAAACGGACGTCGCCCGCACCCTCCTAGCTGCCCGCCGCAAACTCGCAGACCGTACACTGCTGCTCGGATGCGCCCGCCCCGCCGGACGCCATCGCGCCTTGACCGACGCTTACGCCGTCCTCGCGGGTATCGACGGTATTGCCTATCCTGCCGACGGTGCCTTAGCTTTAGCCCGCGCCCTGGGCCGGTTGCCGGGACGCTCGCCGTCCTGTTGCGGCATCGACCGCTGTCGGTCAGCGGCGTAGGAGCATCCAATGTCTTGTCTCCCGCCAAAACCAGACCTGCAACCCCGCCCACCCGAAGCGGTCCCCGCGAGCCTGCGCAACGGCGCGCCCGTCAAAGCCGATGCCGTTGTCCCCGCTGGCGTCTACGTCCCCAACACTATCGCCAAGACGCCCACGATGCGCTCGCCCGATTACGTGCAGATGTCCACCGCCGCCGCGATCACGCTCGGCCTCGTGCCGGGCCGCCTCTACCGCTGCTCCTGCACCCGCTGCCTCAACCTGCTGCTGACCTACCCCGAAGGCTGCCGTGCCAACTGCGCCTACTGCGGCTTGGCCCGCCACCGCGAAGCGAGCCGCAACTACGCCGACCGCAATTTTATCCGCGTTGACTGGCCCGCAGCACCGCTTGCCCAAATCATCGACCAGGTCGCAGCCCAGGGCGACGCGACCCCGTTCCACCGCATGTGCATCTCCATGATCACTCACCCCCGCTCCGACGATGACGCTAAAACCGTCCTCGCCCGCTGGATGGAACGCATCCCGGCAGCGCGCATCCCCGTCTCGATCCTCTCCAACCCGACCACGCTCAATCGCGCCGACGTCGCCGACTTCCACACTCTCGGCGCCGACATCTTCACAGTCGCGCTCGATGCTGCCAACCCCGACGTATTTGCCCGAACGCGCGGGAAAGGCGTCGATAGCCCTCACACCTGGGACAAGTACTGGGAGGTCTTCGAGTACGCAGCGGACATTTTCGGTCCGCAAAAATTCGGCATGCACCTCCTCGTCGGCTTAGGTGAAACCGACCGCGAACTGCTGTCCATCTGCGCCAAGCTCGTGACTATGGGCGGCCACAGCCACTTGTTCTGCTTCTACCCCGAAGCAGGCTCCCTCATGGACCATATCCCAGCTCCGCCGCGCAGCCGCTGGCGCCGCATCCAACTCGCCCGCTACCTGCTCGAATACAAAGGCCACCCCTTCGACGCCCTCGCCTTCGACGCTGAAGGCAACCTCACCGCCTTCGGCCTGCCCGAAAGCCACTTCCACGCCATCGTCGCTTCCGGCATTCCATTCCGCACCTCTGGCTGCCCCGGCAAGGAGCGCGACGACG
>JANLYB010000234.1:0-10897 GCA_031365425.1 Hyphomicrobiaceae bacterium | reverse complement strand
CGCGCCGCCGTCAAAGCCAGCAACAAGGCTTTGGGTTGAGATAAAGGCGAAGAGCAGTTTCGATATGAGTGGCGCCGGTCGATCTTAGCCGGTTCGACCGGTCGCCACCCTTATACCAACCTTCATGGGTGCTGACCCATGATGGTTGGTATCCGCGCGCGGGGTTGGTGGGGCGGCCGCGCGCAAACAAAGGAAAATGCCAACCTGCGCACGTCAAAGCCAAGAGTCAGAGCCTGCGCAGGTTGGTATTAGTCATTACGGCAACGCAATAGATGCGGACGGAGCAGAAAATGCTCCACCTTGCTTGAGGCGGACCTTGTACATGCCGGGCACCAGTCCGCCGCTGTTGACCGTGACAGTCTTGCCGGCTGTCGCAGCAGTCGCTCCACATGCACCGCCCAGCGTCGCGAGGCTCGTCCACGAGCCGGAAGATACCTTCTTGACTAATATCTTCACCTGCCCAGCGCCTTGCACGCATGTGCCCGTCACCTGCAACTGCGATATTCCGGGATGAGCAACCGACGAAATAGCAAGTGTTCCGGTTGCCGAGACGGCTCCCGTCGATCCTACTAATAGAGCAGCCGCCGTAAAGATGTGATGAGCCTTCATAGTTTGCACCTCCGCAATTCGCTTTTCTGTTTTTAAAGTTCGTCAGGAGAAACAAACGCTTCCCGAAACAACTTCTTCCTAGGCGGCATTTCATGAACTCAATCTGAATACAAATGATCTGTATTCAGCGCGCAGCGTCGCTGCTCAGAGCAGCAGACTTTCGTGAATAAGCCGCGACCGGCCCACAAACCGCTTCCCCTATCCAGACACCGGCCCGAAAAACTCAGCCCACAAAAAAGGGCGGAAGGCACCCATTGTGCCCCCCGCCCTGTAATCCAGCCAATATCCCGGCCCTTTATTTCGCGCCGACCTTCTCGACGACGCACTTCTTCATGTGCGCATCCTTGGCAGCGCCAGCGAGCTTCTTGTCGGTGCTGTCCTTCGTGCAGGCCTCGGTGGCGTCCTTTTCGCACTTGCCCATGAAGCTGGTGAGAGCAGCGCCCACGAGCTTCTTCTCGGTGGCCTGTGCATTACACGAAGCCGGAGCAGCAGCGGCCTTGGCCGGTTCAGCCGCTTTGACAGCAGGAGCGGCAGGAACCGCCGGGGCGGCAGCGGGGGCGGCGGGCTTCGCAGCCGGTGCCGGAGCCGTAGTAGTGGCCTGCTGGGCGAAAGCGGCGCCGGTGGTCATCAAGAGAGCGGCAGAAAGAGCGAGAATGCGCATGGGAGTCTCCAAAGGGTGCGGACTGTCGAGGCCGGCTTCTGATGTGCGGTTACGTCCGGCGGCCCTCTGATACAAAAACCAAAATGAACGGCAGCCAACAGCAGCTCCACGCCTGCAAGAAAAACACAAAATACCCCAGCAGCAAAGCCGCCCGCCCACGCCTGCGCCGCTCTGGCAGCCGGTCACGCCTTCGTGCCCTTGTCCCTGTCAAAAAACGGGTCCATCCTTCATCCCTGAGCTTGGAATCAACGCAACCCATCTGTGACCACAGGAGGCCCCTCATGGCACAAGCCCAACCCCACACGCCCAAAAAATCCAGCGCCACCAGCAAGACGAGATCCATGGAAAAATCAGCTCCCAAAGAACCCGGCTGGTCCCATGGCCGCTTTTTCTGGAACGAGCTGATGGTCCATGATCTGGACCGCGCCAAGTCGTTCTACAAACAAACCCTCGGCTGGAGCTTCGACCCCATGCCGATGGCTGGCGGCGGCACCTACTGGATCATCAAATCGTCCGGCCAATTGGTTGGCGGCGTCTTCGAAATGACCGACCCTGCCATGCATCAAAAGCCCGAGGGCTGGATAGCCTACATCGCAGTCGACGATATCGATGCGCGGACCCAAAAAGCGCTCGCTGCCGGCGCACAACTGATGAAACCGATCTTCGACATTCCCGAAGTCGGCCGCACCGCCATCCTGCGCGAGCCGGGCGGCGCCATGATCTGCTGGATCACGCCGGTGATGTAACTCCACGCGCGCTCAGCCCGGCAAGCCATTGACGAACCAAGCCGTCTTGGTCCAGCATGGTCACGTCGGGTTCGTGTATGGAGTATCGACATGGTTTTTCACAAAAGTGCGCCCGCGCGCGCGATCAAGGTGGCTGCGCTGGCCATAGCCTTCGTGCCAGCATCGGCGAGTGCCGGCGTGCGGAACAATTCCTCCCCTCAGGCCATCAACCGGCCAACAGCCTCCAATCCTTACCATCTCGCCATCAAGCGCAACGCTCAGCCCACGACCACCGTCATTGCCCGCTGGACCGAACCCCCCACCTTCGCCATTGCGCCCCGCACGATTGGCCTGACGTTCGGCTCAAACTATTTCGACCGCTCTGCCTACGCTGGCCCCCCCCAACGC
Organism: Hyphomicrobiaceae bacterium; assembly: GCA_031365425.1. Classification (GTDB taxonomy): domain Bacteria; phylum Pseudomonadota; class Alphaproteobacteria; order Rhizobiales; family Hyphomicrobiaceae; genus JANXVY01. Next base: position 8,494 of record JANLYB010000234.1, on the reverse strand, counting down.
GGCCGCGCCTACAATGTCCGCCGCAAAGATTCGTAAATCCCGCATCTCTCTTGTCCCGGACTTTTGCCAAAAAACAAAAGGGCCGCAGTTCCCTGCGGCCCCCGTGAGACTTGCATCGGCGCGGTCAACCGCGTCGCCTATCAGGCGCTGCTAAAAGCTCTCGCAGAGCTGAGCTGACACCAGTGACTGCGTGCGAACCGAAATCCGTGCAACGACAATCCCACTCGACATCGGACCACCTCCTTTCGTTATGTTGAAGATAACGGCGAGTGTCGTGTGCTTTGCCGCACTTGTCAAACGCACCCGGGCATGGGATGCCGCAGCAATCGTTCGCGCGGGGTTATCGGTGCGCAATGATCAAGTCCGCAGTCCGACACAAATTGCCCGCACGGCTTTGCTTTCCTGAGACGACAGGTTTCAGGCACCATCATTTGGGAGGTTCAACGTGTTCAATCGCGGTACAGGCGCAGACGGACGGCCGCCGGACTTACAGAACTTGTTCCAGACGCCAGCACAGCCCGCACAGGCACCCCTGGTCCCGCAGCCCCTTGCAATGCCGCAAGCAACCGCGCCTGAGACCGTAGGCGGCCGTGACTCGATCATCGGCTCCGACCTCGTGATCTTAGGTGACAAAATCACCGTCATCACCAAAGCCCGTCTCATCGTTGATGGCGAAGTGCGCGGAGACATCAACGGCCGCGAAGTCATCATTGGCCCGAGCGGCAGGGTCACAGGCACGGTCGCGGCCAACGCCATCGAAGTTCACGGCCATGTCAAAGGCGCCGTCCGGGCAGCGAGCGTCACGCTCCACCCTACTGCGCACGTCGATGGCGACATTCACAACCAGATCCTGAAAATTTCCGAAGGCGCCATTTTTGATGGCCGCGTTCGCCGCGCCAAGGATGCCGCTGAGTTGACACCGGTCCTCGATCCCTCTGCCTTCACGCCCAAAACCCAGGCCTGACGCCCCAGACCTGATTCCACCGCCTGACGTAAGAGTAACTACGGCGGCAAAGCCCGCCGTAGCTCAAAACGCGCCTCAAAACCGGCCCGAACGCCCGCGCGGCATCTCACTATCGCAGATTGTCTGCACTCGAATATCCTGCCCGGCCAACCGGCAAACCTCACGCTTATAGCTAGGATTATTGCGGATTTTGTCCGCTGAAGCCTTCATGCCGAATTCGGCCGCCACCTGCGCTAAATACCCATCCTGGCAATAGGGCGTGGCGATCAGGTTGCCTTTAACCCTCTGATATCCCTGCTCACATTGGATCGCGTGAGCCGGAACGGCGAGCAAAATCGCAGCGCCCAGAGCCGCCAACGCAACACCGGATGAATGGCGAACGTCACATCTCACAATCGTCATTATGTCATCTCCCAAAACAACAGCGATTTGGTCACCTGATTACGACCTTTCAAGTCCACTCAAAATGCATTCGCAACATGTATTATTATGCATCACGAATTTCCTTTCGGCACAATTACAACAAAGTTGAATTCGCCATTTCTAACCCGAAATCTGCGACAGGTAGTCACGCAAGCCAAATTTGCAATTCAAAAACATGAAACAAAACAATGCGTCGCGACAATTCAAAAAACGTGGTTCAATTTGAAGGGTTGACCTCTATCTCCATCAATGGTCGTTTCCCGCCTACCAGAGGGGGGATTGTCCCCAAAGCAATTGTGAGACGGCTGAACAGGTTCTGGTGTTCCGTTAAGACGTGGTGTGCGTGCTGAATCTACAGGTTCCCGGAAGAATCTAGACCCTTCCGCCTTCACTGGTTGACGCGACAATGTCAGCGCTGACAACCGCTAGACGCTCAGGCCTCGCCACTAACACTGCCGTCCATTCCATGGAGTAATCATCACATGCGCAAGCTAATGATGGGTTTTCTGACGACTATTGCTGCCGTTCTTTTTGCCGCCACGACCGCTAATGCGGCTGCCAGCTGGTCCTGCGAAGGTGCCGAATACGTCTGCGGTTCGCATGCCTCTAAGGCCACTCAGTCGTACGACGATTCCGAGCCGAAAGCCCGCCGCGCCAGCAAGCAGAATGCCCAGACCGCCGCCGCATCGTCAAACGATGACGAAAAGCCCGCTCCCCGCAAGAAGTCGCGTAGCTACGCCGACAACGACACCGGCGGCGAAAGCTACTCGGGCAAAGCCTCGTACTACTGGGAGCCCCAGGCTCTCGCATCCGGCGGCCGCTTCAACCCGAACGCCATGACCGCTGCCCACAAGACGCTGCCGTTCGGCACCCGCGTCCGCGTGACCAACCAGTCTAACGGCCAGTCGGTTGAAGTTGTGATCAACGACCGCGGCCCCTACGTTGGCGGCCGCATCATCGACCTGTCCAAGGCCGCTGCCCACGCCATCAACATGCAGGGCGCTGGCGTTGCATCCGTGACCGTCCGCGTCCTCGGCCGCGGTTAAGCAACTTCTACACAGGTCAGAATCGCTGGCCACATTTGCGACATCCGGCGGTGGCTGCTCTAGCAGTTCCCCGCCGGATGTGTCTCGGCGGCCCGGTTCCTCTAACACAGTGCCCGCCCGCCCGTGACCACTCTGATCCTGAAGACAAAATCCACCTGGCTCGCCGTATTGGTCGCAGCCGTCGCCATGAACACCGCGCCAGTGGCAGCGCAGGATTGGTCGCCACCGTTTGGCAACGGCGACGGCCCAGCGCGCGGCGCCCCCGTCTCGCCCCGTAGCTGGCGCGTCACCATCCAACGCGACCAGCACCGTGCCGTCGCCGTGGCTGACCCGAACTGGACCGCAACCGTCACATACAGCAAGGTCCCGCTACTCGCCGTAAACCCGATACCAAGAGTTGCCCCGCGCCCCATCAACCCGGCAACCGGCAAATCCCACACCCTGGAGGGTATCGCGTCCTATTACTGGCAGGAGCAGACGACCGCGACCGGCGAACGCTTCGACAAAACGGCCCTCACCGCCGCCCACAAGACCCTGCCGCTCAACGCGCGCGTCCAGGTCACGAACGTCATCAACGGCCGCTCCGTCGTCGTTCGCATCAACGACCGCGGCCCGTTCAAACCTGGCCGCGTCATCGACCTGTCCGAAGCCGCCGCCCATCAATTGGGCATGCAGTCCCTCGGCCTTGTCCCGGTCAAACTGCAGGTCATCTCAAATTGATCAGCCTTTGAACAAGCGCCCTTAAGCGGTCAGCCCTTGCTGACCGAAGCGCCGAAAAGGCGCCGGTGCGAGCGCCGGACTCAAGGGTTTTGCCCACTTCGGGCTGAACCCTTGAAAGCAAGAGCCCGTTAAAAACACCCGGCAATCCGGGCAATATCGAGCATCAGCGCATCGGCGCGCGTCACGGCGAGATAGGCAGCCCCCGCCAGCAGCACGAGCGCCGCAAACCACATGCCCCGGCGCAGTCCCGAGCGCTCCTCGCGCTTACCTTCTGGCGTCAACGCCGTCATATGTCCTCACGCAGTGCCCTGAACCGGAACCGCCAGCCGCTCCACCGCCGTCTCGCTGATCGGCCAATGAATGGCTGCCGCAAACAAGCCCAGCCCAATCGAAATCCACCACATCATATCATAAGATTTCGTCGCGTCATAAACGACCCCGCCAAGCCACACCCCTAGGAACGACCCGACCTGATGGGAAAAAAACACGACGCCGTACAACATCGTCATCCACGTTGGTCCAAAGAACGTCGAAACCAAGCCCGACGTCAGCGGCACCGTCGACAGCCAAACGAGCCCCAGCGCTCCGCTCAACACCATCACCGTCAGCGGCGTGATCGGCAGCGTTAGAAAACCCACAAAGATCAAAGCCCTGATCGAATAAATCAGGCTCAGCGCATGACGCTTCTGCATGAATTTCGACGATTGCCCGGCAAGATACGTCCCCACCAGATTGCCGATCCCGACCAGCACTAGACTGATGACCGCGACCCTTGGCTCGAAGCCCTTGTCGGCAACGTAAGCTGGCAGATGCACGCCATAAAACACGACATGAAACCCGCACACGAAGAACCCGGCATTGAGCAGCAGAAAGCTCGGATGCCGGCACGCTTCGCGCAGGGCCGCAACAATCGACTGCGGCCTGTCCTTCGTCACCACCGTCACCGGCCGACCAGACACCGGAAACGCCAGCGGAATCATCAACATACACGTTGCCGACAACACCAGCAGCGTCGTCTTCCAGCCAACGTAGTCCATCAGCAGATGCGCATACGGCAGTGCGATCAGTATCCCGACCCCGCTCCCCATGCCGATCGCTGCAATCGCCTGCGTCCGCTTTTCAGGCGGCGCAGCCCGGCTCACCGCCCCCACCAGCGCGTTGATCCCAGCGCCGGCCACGCCCAGACCCAAAAACACGCCCGACGCAATCAGATGCGCCCGGTCGTTCGCCCCCCACATCAGTAACAGTCCAATCGCCGTGCAGAGCGCGCCGAACACCACCACTCGACCCGCGCCATACTTATCCGAAATCGCCCCGGTAAACGGCGCGGCGACGCCCCAGACGAGATTAGCGACCGCAATAGCAATCGCAAAATCTTCCCGCCCTATGCCGAGTTCCATGGTCATAGGCTTGAGGAACAGCCCCATCGTCTGGCGAACGCCCATCCCGATCGCTGCGACCGCCGACGCCGCCAGCACGATCATGGACCAGGAAATGACTTTCGAAGGGGACGGCGATGCCGGAACGCTCATTGAGCAGACCCTTTGTTTTGAAGTTCGGTTTCACTGAGGTATCGCATAAGGGTTCGCATCGCAATGCGCGTTACCGGCCCACCTGCCTCGACCAATCCGCGGGTCTCGATCCGTATCGTCTCCCCTCCCACCCCGCGCGCCACCGAAATCAGATTATACCGTGCCAACGGCTCGCGCCCATGAGCACGCATCGCCGACGCCGAAGCAACACCTTCGACAGCGATGCTACCGTGCCTGACGCTCGACATTACATGATTGTGGCCATGCACCACGAGTTCCGCGCCGTTCTGGGCCAAAACCTCCGCCAGCGCCGCTTCATCCAGCAAGCGCCGTGATTTATCGGCCAACCCCGGCACTGGCGGATGATGGATCATGACCAGCCGCACCAATCCCGCTTCACCAAGCCGCGCGAGCACATCGCCCAGCCGCGCCAACTGCTCCGCTCCCACCTCGCCCACCGCCGACCCAGGCCTCGTCGCTACACCCGAATTGACGCCCACGACCACCACGTGGCCAACCCGGCGCACATATGGAAACCCCGCCGCCAATCCCAGCCCGAGCCCATAAGCATCGCTGGCCATATACTGAGACCACAACGCAATTCCGGGCCCCGCCTCCGCCGTCACATACGCATCGTGATTGCCCGGCACAACACTCACCCGATCGGCCGCACCCAACGCCACCAGCCAATCCCGCGCCGCCGCATATTCGCCCGGCAACCCGATATTCACCAGATCCCCCGACACCAGCACATGATCGGGTGCCTGCGCCTTGATATCGGCGACGATGGCATCCACCGCTTCGCGCGTATGCACAAACCGGCGCTTGCGCTGCCAGTTGAGCCACCCCAGCGTCCGCTTCACGTTCAGATACCGCGCAGGCAATCCCCCCGGCAGCGGCAAATGCACATCCGACACATGCGCCAATCTCACAATATCGCTCACACCACCCTCGCTCATCGCATAAGCACCCTAATACCATCGTCGCCGCCACAACTCTCGCCTGAAAATCCCCCACTCCCACTGGTTTCCCGGACAAGCGCGGCCCCTTGGCCGTGCGCAGATCCGGGATCTTTACCTGTCGCGGCCGCGCGATCCGGCTTCCCGACCTAAAGCCCCCGGATCGGCTACGCCGTCCGGGGAAACAGTGGAGGAGAGTTTTCTCGCGCGCCAACTTTCTCGTACGGCACTATGTTTTCAGGCCCAATTCGCAAACCAGCCAATGCGCCCCACCTCCCGCGCCTTGCCAACGCCACTCAAACCGTTCAAACGGCGGTATGAAGTCATCCACAAACCGCACCGCAAACGACATTTAGGACGATCAAGGCCCATTCATGAGCCAGCGCAAAGCGGCACAAACGATACTGCAACGTTGGATCTTGCAGCCCTACTGGCGCATTCAGCGCCCGCTGACGCTTGGCGCGCAGGGAGTGGTGGTTGGTGAGGATGGCCGCGTTCTGCTCGTCAAACACACCTACCGGCCCGGCTGGTGCTTTCCTGGCGGCGGCGTGGAAAAAGGCGAAACCGTCCTCACCGCTCTGACGCGCGAACTCCACGAAGAATGCGGCGTCGCCATCGACGGTCCGCCCGAACTTTTCGGCATCTACTCCAACCACGCCAGGTTTCGCAACGATCACGTCGCCTTGTTCGTCGTCCGCCAGTGGCACCGCACCCACGTCCCGGCCCCCAACTCGGAAATCGCCGCCCAAGACTTCTTCACACTCCAGCCCTTGCCCGACGACTGCGCATACGGCACCGCCAAGCGGCTTGCTGAAATCTTCAGCAGCGCGCCGCGCGATGAACACTGGTGACCCGCCCGATGACCATTCCTCCAATGAACCCGGCACCTGAGATCACGGCTCACAACCGCCTGCTCACCCCCGCCGACTTGCCAGCCGTCAGCGCGCTGGAAGCAGCCGTCTTCGGCCCTGGCCGGTTCGCACGCACAGCCTACCGTGTCCGCGAAGGCAATCCGGCCATTTCAGCATTCTGTTACGGCGCATTTCTCGGCCCCCGCCTGATTGCAAGCCTGCGCATGACGCCCATCGTTATCGGCACCACCGGCCCGCACTTGCTGCTTGGCCCGCTCAGCGTCGCCCCAGACTTCAGCGGCCAGGGCTACGGACGCGGCCTCATTGCGCACGCTCTTGCCAGCGCCCAAACCTCCGGCATCGGCATCGTCACCCTCGTCGGCGACATGCCCTACTATGGCCGCTTCGGCTTTACCCCGGTGCCCCCCGGTAAAATCCTATTCCCCGGCCCCGTCAATCCAGCGCGCGTCCTCGCCTGCGAACTGACGCCCGGCACGCTTGCCGCCGCGACCGGCATGGTCACGGCCACGCCCCTCAAAGCCCCAACACTCAAAGCCAGGAGCGCTTGATGTTTCCGCTGTCCCATATGCTGGCCTCGTTCGTCAAAAAGGGCCGCCTCACCGCCATCGACCATGAAGGCAAAAACCACGTTTTCGGCGGAAAACTGCCCGGCCCCGACGTGACGATGAAGATCACCGATCCAAGCCTCTATCGCGGTCTGTTCTTCAATCCCGAACTCAATATGGGCGAAGCCTATATGGATGGCCGGGTCACGTTCCCCGGCTCGGATCTGCGCTCATTCCTCACGCTATTTTCTATCAATCGCCTTTCGCTCGGCAATTATCCGCTCCAGCGCGTTTTAAAATCGGTTTCGCGCGGCATGAAAAAATTGCAGCAGGCCAATCCCGTTGGCCAGGCGCAGAAAAACGTCTCGCACCACTACGACATCGGCAACGACCTCTACAAACTCTTCCTCGACGAGAAGATGTTTTATTCCTGCGCCTATTTCCGCGACGAGACTGAAACGCTGGAAGCAGCCCAAATCAACAAATGCCGCCTGCTCGCGGCTAAGCTCAGCCTGAAACCGGGCCAGAAGATCCTCGACATCGGCTGCGGCTGGGGTGGCTTGGCGATGTACTTGGCCTCCGTCGCCGGCGTAGACGTTACCGGCGTTACTCTCTCGAAAGAACAGCACGCCCTAGCCGTCGAACGCGTCAAAGCCGCAGGCCTCGAAAACCGCGTCCACATCAAGCTGCAGGATTACCGCCACGTCACCGAAAAATTCGACCGCATCGTCTCGGTCGGCATGTTCGAGCACGTCGGCGTCGGCCACTATCACGAGTTCTTCACCCACGTGAACCGCTTGCTCAAAGACGACGGTGTGATGATGCTCCATTCCATCGGCCATATGTCGCCTCCGGGCACCGCCAGCCCCTGGATGCGCAAATACATTTTCCCCGGCGCTTATTCTCCTGCCCTATCCGAAGTCTTCCCCGCCGTCGAAAACAATAGCCTCTGGGTCACCGACCTTGAATTTCTCCGCGTTCATTACGCGACGACGCTCCGCCATTGGACCGACCGTTTCAATGCTAACCGCGATAAAGTCGCAGCCATGTACGACGAGCGTTTCGTCCGCATGTTCGAATTCTATCTAATCAGCGCCGAAATGATGTTCCGCACCGGCAGCCAGGAAGTCTTCCATATGCAGATCTCCAAAACCCGCGACGCCAGCCCGCTCACCCGCGACTACATCACCGACACCCAACGCGCCTACATAGAAGCGGGGCACTAGCCCCTCCTCACAGAACTGCCATGCACGCTGCACTTTCTTCTCCCCCTGGGGAGAAGGTGGCCGAAGGCCGGATGAGGGGGCTGCACTTGCTGCTGAAAGCCCCCACACCCAAAACCACTCCCCCGGGGGAGAGGGAAGGAGGCCACCAAAAAGGCCGTTTATTCCATTTTCGTCATTGGCGCGTCGCTGCGACGCAAAGCACGACAA
>JANLYB010000075.1:0-5962 GCA_031365425.1 Hyphomicrobiaceae bacterium | reverse complement strand
TTTTTTTTGACGAGGGTGAGTTTGGGCTTGCCGGGTTTCGGCGGTTTGACCGGTTTGACCGGCTTCAAGGGCTTGACCGGTGGCCGGCTAATTTCGGGTGGCTTTGGCGGTTCTGGTAACGGTTCAAAATAGCTGCCGGGCTCGGGCTTGAGGATGACCTTTGGCTTGCTGGCCGCGGCGGCTGCAACAAAGGCCTCCCACCGCTTTTGAGCCGATGCATGCACCTGTTCGATTGGGGTTACGTAGGGCGATCTGGCAAACACCGCTTGCACGTCGGCCTTCAATTGATCGAGACTTGGCTCGGGCGGCGCGATGTAGGGCACGACGATGCGGTGCGCCTCGCCCGCGATTGCGACGAACGCGTGACCCTGTTCCAGGCGGACGATGTCAGATCCAATCATATCGAGGATGGTCGGCAGGGGATGGATGCTGGCGGGCAGGTCTTTGTAGATCGGCGCTAAGGTTTCGGAGAGGCCGGTGCCGGTCGATTGGCCCGACGCGGTGCCACGCAGTTTCGACAGTACCTTGGAAAAGCTTTCCGCCTGCGACAGGACCAAGGAGCGTGCATAACTCGACCCAACACTTTCGGCCGTTGTGAAAGCCTGCCCGGCCCCGCGGCTTGATCCGCTGGTATCGACGGCCGATTGGGCATTCGACGCGCCGAGCGTCAACGCGACGGTGCCGGGCGTCATGATCCCTGGGCTGCCGGGCAGCATCGGCAGCATGGGGCCGCCGAACAATCCGGTTTGCGGCAGCATTGATTGTCCGAGGGAATCGCTGCTCGTCGCACCAAGTGAACTGCTGTCGCTGGTTGCTTCGAAGGTCGAGTCGGTAGCGGAGACGCTACTCGATTTCTGCACGCCATGAGCCTCACCGTCGGCGCGCCCGCGGGTTGTGCTTACGCCATCGGCATCACTCTCTGCCTGGTGCTCGCTCCGGCTGGTCGTCTCGGAACGGTTGTTGAGCCACAGGACTTCGTTGCCGACCACGGTCGGCCGGATCAGCACCTCGATGGGTTTTTCATAGTCGCGCGGCATGAAGCGGGTGGCGAGATCGGTGGCTTCGGTGACGTCGGTCAACCGGAAGATACTTTTGACGCGGGTGCAAGTGGTGACGGCCGACAGGATGCTGTCACCGGCTTCTTGGAGTTGTCCCATGCGTTGATGGGCGAGGTGGACACTGATGCCGTGCTTGCCTGCTTCATCGAGCAGCCGTTCGATGTCAGGTGTTAGATAGCGATGGCATTCATCGATGTAGACGGCGAACGGAATGTTGTGCTGCCGCATCGGCGCCAGCATGAACAGCCGCCGCAGCAACAGCGTGCCGAGCAAGCGCGCATTCTCAGCCGGCAGAATGCCGCCTTCCTGGAGATTGACCAGCAGGATGTGACCCTTATCGAGGATGGACAACAGATCGAGCAGACCCGTCGTCTGATCGAGCATGGTGCGGATCGTGGCGTTGGAGATGAACTCGCCGAGCCGGTTTTTCGGGCCTTCGACGCGGGCGTCGAAGTCGGCCCTGGTTTTGCGCGTTGACCGTTCCTGGAGATCCTCGAAGATCTCGCGCGCATAGCGGTCTTTGACGGCCGCCAGAACGTGGGCGCGCAGCCCCAGCGGATCGGTGACCTTGTAGAGTTCGGTCGCGTAGGTCAGCGGCAGACCAAGTTCGGCGAGAGCGGTGAATGTCGCCTTGAGCACGGCACGCGTGGCGGGCTTTTCGTGGGTGTCTTCGCCCCACACCACTTCGACGGCTTCGAGCATGGCGCTTGCCAAGGTATCCGGCGAATACCCCGGCACCGGGGCGAGCGGATTGAAACCGGTGGCATGGGAGGGATGTTGCGGATCGATGACGTGCACAATGCCAAGGTCAACGAAACCTTGCTGCTGGCAGTGGCGGAGGATCTTTGGATAAAGCCGTTCAGGTGCTGACTTGCTGACGATATCGCCGCCGTGCGGCTCGATCAACAGCACGCCGCGCATGTTGGCGATGTCCTGCTTGATCAGGTGTTCCAGGTAGGTGCTTTTGCCGGACCGGGTGGTACCGATGGTGTGCGCGTGCGCCGGGCGGTCGCGATCATCAATGCATATGTCTTCGTTGAGCACCGTTGTCCCCAGGTGCAAACGGCCTTTGCGTTGCGCAGGTTTAGACCTTGGCTTGGACCGTGCGAGTGACGGGTATTTCCGGTCAAAGTCGTCGTCGTCGATGATGGGGCACATGGCGCACCTCTCTCAGATCGCAGGGACGTAACTTTCTGTATACAGTGTTATATGGTATTGATGGAGAGGGACCTGCTCGCGGTGGGCAATCGCTGAAATAGGTCGGCGCTTGCCCGTCCGCGAGGAGCACGACAATGAATGACGATCGGTACGCGGCCTTGGAGCGCCGCATCGCCAATCTTGAGCGGCGGCTTGCCGCGTTCGAGAGGCCGGTGCCACGGCCACAGGCGTTAGAAACTGAAACGGGTGACCAACGCCGGACGCGGCACCAGCGGGGAACTTGAGGAAGACGAACACGAGCTGCGACGCCGGATTGCGCGCGGCGAGTGCGATTTCCTCGGCCGTCCCCGGGTTTGAACCGGCCCCAAGTGACCCGTCCCGCGCGGGTCACTTTCTTTTCAATAAATGAGAGAAACTGAGCGCCAGGCGATCCAGCACTTGCACGGTTTCGGCGTTGCTGGCCGCATAATTGCGCGCCTCTTTGACCTGCTCCATCATCAGTTCGGCAAGTTCGTCGCGTTGGGTTTCGGTCGGCTTGTGCTGGCCGAGCAATTCGCCGAACCGCTGAATCGCTTTGATTTCTTCAGCTTCGGCGGCAATGGCTTCCGCGCCGGCGTTGCCTTTAGCGCGGCGCAGTAACAAGTCGCGCAGCAGTTCGTGGTGCAGGATTTCCGTTTCAGCGATGACACCGGCTAAACGGTCTTTGTCGCGCTGTTCGGCTTGCAATCTGAGGTCACGCTGAAGTCCATAATCGGCATTCTGAATTTCTTTCTGCTGCTCCATCGCGAGCAGGCGGCGGTCGTGGTCGAGCTGGGCTTGTTCCTGATCCAGGCGCTGGTGGACTTGGTCAGCCGCGCGAAGTTCTGCCTCACGGCGGCTGCGGGCTAATGCGAAGCCATGCTCTCGTTCAGCATGGTCGTCTTCAAGAATGGCGGGCAGGTGCCGGAAACGGGCCCGTGCACGTTGGAGCGCAACAAGATCATTGGCCGTACCGGTTGCAATCTGCACTGAACGCCGTTGCTCTTCATGATAGCGATTATTATCCGCGACCGAACGCGTGGCTACGCGAGCAAAGAACCCGGAGAATACAGCCTCGATGATCCCGGTTGGGGAGCGGATTTCCGTCAGCTCTTGGCGCGGCACGGCTGGAAGTAGTTCGCCATAGACCACCGGTACTTTTGATTTGGCATTGTCGGTCATCTCGTTTCATCCAGTTTAGCCGATGGGGGATTGTTCTTGGCAAATATCTCGGCAGCTAACGCTCGTTCGCGGCGCTCAATCATGACGAAGAGATAATTTAGCAGGCGCGCCCTGCGCGATATGCGAAGTGCAAGGGGCGGAGATGGATCATCGCGGACGGGATCTGGAGCCGTCAGTGGCCCCACTACGCCGATGCGCTGCTCGCGATGCACGGCATCGGCCGCAACATCCCTCGCCAATGCGCCCACGTGCTTCATATCGGCATCGTCGACCGGCGCAAGCAACGGCGCCGTCATGGCGGTATCAAAAGCCTGGTCGACCTCATAATAGGATATCGGCGTTCCGGCCGCGAGTGCGGGTCTCATCGCGTGCACTAGAGGTGGCTTGCGAAACAGGTAGTAGTAGCCTGCGTAGCTGTAGTTGATAATCGCCACAAGAAAGGCAACGACCGCACTGATTAGCGTCCAGTTGTAGATTCGCGATGGTTGACCCAGATCGCTGGTGTCGGGAATCTGATGGACGGCAAGCAAGGTATGAAGCTGATCAACGGCATTGGCCGCCATCGGCTCGATATAGCCATTCCGCACATGAACGATGTGGGCCACGCGATTTTTGTCGGCCTCGATTTTGTGCGCTTGGTCCTGTGCAAGTGCGTGCATCTGCGCGGCGTATATATTGGGGTCGATGGTGCTGCGCCAAAGTCCGATGCCGATGAGCAGGACGCCGGCCCAAAAACCGTAACGCTGCGGGTGCATGAAGCCGGCCGGGTTGTGGAACGCCCCAAATGACGCCAGGACCATGCTTGTGAACACGAGCGCAGCGATGCTCCACTGCGGTATCGGAGCCGCGTCGTAAAAAATGCTGTCGATACGTTGCAATGGACCTGGCGCAGAGCCCGTGACCGGGATTTCTTTGGACAACATGGCCTGCATACTCGGCATTGGGACAGGCGGTAGATCCCACGACAGCGGACCAAGTGGAAGAGGCCCCCAGCCTGGCGGAAATACGTTGCGGTGAAACACGCGATACGAGTCAGTGTAAGTTACCACCAGAGATTGCCCGGAGAAGGTGTACTGGCGGGCGGCAGGAACAACCCGATCCAACGGTGGCGGCGCGTGGACGGTAATTTGAGCCACCGACATAATGCCGCCTCGGCACACAACATCCCCGGACCAAACCTCGTAAAAGGGGCGCGGATCAAAGCGCGGCGGGGGACAAATTGATGCCTCTTGAGCCCATGCTACGTCACCATTTTCACAGAGCTGCGCAGTACGGCGGGCCGAGAAGTTGCGCACCTGGTGCACCACGCCACGGACCGATCCACTATCGGAAAATAGACCAGGGACGTTCGCGTCGCACAAAAAGGGAAGCGCAACGAATTTCGTTTCGCCCTGCGCGCTTGCGCAGGGTGCTGCAAACACTATTGCCAGCACAAGGAGGATGATTGGCATGACGCAACCCCCGGAAAGTTCAATGGAAAGAATATAGCGTACTCCCCGGATTTTGGAATGGGGTGGATGGAGGGGGATGGTGGGCAGTCCCAGCCCTGCACTCCCTCGGACAGCTGTGCGAGGGTGCGGGGCCGGCCGGTCGACTTAGCAGGCCTTTGCCGAGCGGGATTTGGGCCTAACTGAATTCGAGTTGGTAGCCGTCCGGTGTGACGCCGCAGTCGGCGCACTGCACATGGTCGGCGCCGCCATCGGCGTGACCCGAGACGGTAATGATGCCGGGATTGTCGGCGTCGATTTCGCCGGAAAGCCAATAACTCTCGTGGACGTTGAACTCGGTCGAGCCGCACGAACGGCACGCGGTGAGGGTGCTGGCCATAGGTCAGTCGTCGCCGATAATACCGGTCAGATAGCGCTGCCAGTCTTCGAGGTCGCCCGCGAGCTCGAACAGGAAGTCGGCGAGCTCGGCCGGTTCGTCGCGGGTAATTTCCTCATGCGCTTGCGCAGCGACGCGTTCGCGCCACTCTTCGGCGTGTTGCGAGCGCTCGTCGAGCACGTCACGCAGGCTCTCAAGCTGGATGCGCGGCACCCAGACCGTCGTTGGTGTTGCGGACATATCAGTAGTCTTGCGCGAGCATCAACGTGAGCACGCGACGCGTTTTGCGCTCGTCAGATGGGTCGTCCGAGCCGTGCTGCCAGTCGGGCGCGAAGTAATCGATTTTCCAGATAACGGCCTCGCCATTGATGGTCATGACGGCGCAATCGTGCTCGCCATACGGGTCATTATCCGGCGTGAAGTTAGAGAATGTTCGCGCGGCGTTCCACGCGCGGTCAACGAACGCGGGGCCCTTGGCGAGCAGGTTTCCGGTGGCGACGGTGCGGCAGTGGCCAGCGGCGAGCATGCGGCTGGGGTCGGTGCGCAACTCGTCGTTGAGCGCGCGGATTTTCGCCGTTTGTGGCGAGATTTGAACTGAGTGAAACATAGGTGAATGTGAACGAATAAGGGGAGCGGCGGGGCGCGACCCGCGCGCCCCTTTATTTTTGCGATGGCGGGGGAAACATGAGGCCGGCGCCTAAAAAAGCGGCCTGGGTGGGCCC
>JANLYB010000299.1:0-3944 GCA_031365425.1 Hyphomicrobiaceae bacterium | reverse complement strand
CGGTGTCTCGTTGCAACGAGGGGCGTCATACCGGAGGCGTTCTGATTGGTGGCAACAGGATGCAAGTCGGGGGTGCTCCACGCAGGAGACGATCCCGAGGCTCGCCGCACCCGCCTGAGTGAAAGTCCCAGGTCAGCGTAACGTCAAATGCTGCGGGTATGCCTAAAACCTTGCTGGAGCAGCGCCACAAGTGCTCTCTACCCCCTACGGACTACCCGCGCGCTTGACGCGCTGCTCCTCCCCTCGATCTTTGAAATATCAGACCAAAACATAAGTTGTATCAACAGATAACTAGAGAGCTTCCCACTTAGCTTGAAGCACAATCTCCACTTTCCACTGGTTTCCCGGACAAGTGCGCCTGCTTGCGCACGCAGATCCGGGATCCTTACCATTCGGATTGGTAAAGACCCCGGATCGGCAGGTGCAGAGCCGTCCGGGGAAACAGTGGCGGGCGATTCAATTTAACCGGACGAACAGTATCCTGGAACTACCCAACCCGCCCCATCAGCCTCGCCTTTGCCCGTGCCTCACCGATCAGCGGCAGCAGGGCCTTCATTTCCGGCCCGTTCTCTTGCCCGGTCAACGCCACGCGCAATGGGTGGAACAGCGCCTTGCCCTTGGCCCCGGTCGCAGCCTTGACCGCATTGGTCCATGCGCTCCAAGTTGCCTCGGTCCAAGGTGCGGGCGGCAGAAGTTCAGCGGCCTTCGCGGTAAACGCAGCATCCTCGATGACCGGCGTGATCTCACCGGAAGCAACCGTCCACCACTTAGCGATGTCTGCGAAGACGGAAATATTGGGACGCGCGGTGTTCCAGAACGCCTCTCCGCCGCCGACGCCCATTGCCGCCAAACGGTCTGCCACCGCCGCATATGGCA
Organism: Hyphomicrobiaceae bacterium; assembly: GCA_031365425.1. Classification (GTDB taxonomy): domain Bacteria; phylum Pseudomonadota; class Alphaproteobacteria; order Rhizobiales; family Hyphomicrobiaceae; genus JANXVY01. Next base: position 3,068 of record JANLYB010000299.1, on the reverse strand, counting down.
ATTGATGCAGCAGCCGAGCATTAAAGCCTTTCAACTCGTCCAAATCGAACCGCGCCGGTGCTGTCGAAATCTTGGACAGCGAGAAACGTGCGACAAGGCTCTCGAAACTCGCATGGGGATCAATCGCGTCCGACGTCCCGATCAGCGCGGCATGAGACAATACTGCCATCGGTTCCAAGCCAGCCTCCCGGAAGCCCTCGATCGACAGGCTATCCAGCCGCTTGGACAAAGCATGGCCGTCCGCGCCTATCAGCAAGCTATGGTGCGCAAACTGCGGCGGCACCGCCCCCAGCGCCTCGAACAACTGAACCTGCACCCCCGAGTTCGTGACGTGGTCCTCGCCACGGATGATCTGCGTGATGGCAAAATCCACGTCGTCGACGACGCTGGTAAACGTGTAGAGCGCCGTCCCATCCTCACGGATCAGCACCGGATCAGACAGCGAACCGACATCGACCGTCATATCGCCGCGAATGAGATCGTTCCACGATACAATGGTTGGTGCAGGGATCAGCGACCCCGGTCCATCCGTATTCGCGAGCAAAAACCGCCAATGCGGCTTGCGGCCCTGGGCTGCCATTTCGGCATGATCGGCCGCCGTCAGCTTGAGTCCGGCCCGGTCATAAATTGGCGGCAACCCGCGCGCGAGTTGACGCTTGCGCTTACGATCAAGCTCGTCGGCTGACTCATAGCAGGCATACAGCCGCCCCGCCGCCTTGAGGCGTCCGGCAACCTCATGATAACGCGCCGTCCGGTCCGATTGGCGGGCAAACTTTGCCCACTCAAGCCCGAGCCAGGTCAGATCGCGTTTGATTCCATCGGCGAACGCCTGCGTCGAGCGCTCCTGGTCCGTATCATCCAGCCGGAGCATGAACGTGCCGTTGTTCGCCTTGGCGAACAGGTAGTTCAGCACCGCAGGCCGGATATTGCCGACATGAAGGCGTCCGGTGGGGCTCGGCGCAAAACGAACGGTCACGGTCATCAGGCGTGTAATCCTATTGGCTGGCAGCGGGCGCACCCTATCGCGAAGGCATACGAAAACAAGAGTGGACACCGGCCCGGTCCTTGCCGCCTGGCGACCAGAATCAGTTAGTTTTGCGATGGTTGCACACCGCTTATCCACAGGTTGTAGCGTGTTTGCAAACAGGAGGAACCGCCATGGCCAGTCATACCCAAATGAGCCGGACGGCTGCCGACCCTGCCGCAGTGCAGAGCATGGCCACCTTCCTGCTGACCGTCAGCGACGCGGATTGGTCCGACTGGGAAGTCGATTTTCTGGAGCACATGCGCGAACACGAAGGCCCGGCTCCCATCAGCATGCGCCAGCGCGAAGTTCTGTTTGAATTGAACGACAAAGCCCGCAATTACAAGGATTACCGCGGCCTGCCGGTGCATCATTTGATCAGCCAATGCTGGCTCGCTCGCGCCGATCTCGACGAGGACAACGAGGCGTTCATCTCCAGGCTCCAGGACGCGAGACCCACCGGGTTGAAACGGCCGGCGCTATATCGCTTGGTGCGCTGCGCGCGCCAGTTGGACGTCATCGATCCCGACACGTAAGCTGCGAATTGCTCTAAAACAAGCAATTGCGACTGCAATTATCTTCGCCTCATATCGCAGCTAAATTAACGCAACTAGTTGGCATTGCTGCCAACTCTTGCAACTCAGCTATTGCCCGGTTCCCGTCATCTGGCGTATGAAGAGGGCGTGGCCTGCGTGTCTTCGACGGCACGCGGCTCAACATTGGATTGTGGGAACTGGAGTAGACCTGAAATGACGACGCTTCGATCAAACCTGACTGCAACGGCCGGCGCGTTGGCGTTGGGTTGCGCTTTCCTGTTCGCCACGGCACCCGCCAACGCCCTCGGCCTCAAGGACTGCAGCGACAAGTACAGCGCAGCCAAAGCCGCCGGAAAAGCTGGCAACAAGACCTTTGCTGACTTCCAGAAAAGCGATTGCGGCCCCGACGCTAAGCCGGTAGCAGCACCTGCTGCCACGACAACGGCGCCTGCTGCCAAGCCTGCCGACACCAAGCCCGCAGCAAAGCCCGCCGACACCAAGCCAGCGACCGCTGCAACGACAACGCCGGCAGCCCCTGCCGTCGACAAGAAGGCCGCTGACAAAGCTGCCGCCAAAGCTGCCCGCGCCGAAAAGCGCAAAGCGGACGCTGCAGCCAAGGCCGCTGCCAAGCCTGCTGCAGCGACCACCGCTCCCGCAACGGCTGCTGTGTTCCCGACGGCCATCGCTGAGAAATTCAAGACGAAGAAGCCGTCGAAGGCACGCTTTGCGACCTGCCTCGACCAATACAAGGCCAACAAGGCAACTAATGCCAATGGCGGCCTGAAGTGGATCCAGAAGGGCGGCGGATACTACAGCCAGTGCAACAAGAAGCTTAAAGGCTGATTGCTCAGGTAACTTTGAGATGGCCGCCCAGACCGGGCGGCCATTTTTGTTCAGGGAGTGTCCTATTCAGCCGCTAAGCGGATAGACCGGTCGCGTTCCACAAGCGCAATCGCACGGATCAGAACCTCGATCCCCGCCCCATCGCGCACTGCATTCTCACTCAAATGCCGCCGGAACGCCCGGGATCTTGGCTCACCGTGGTAGATGCCAAGAATGTGCCGCGTGATGTTGTTGAGCCGCCCGCCGCGTGCGAGGTGCGCCTTCAAATAGGGCATCAAAGCCTCAAGAGCAGCCGCGCGCGAACCGGCCTCACCGGACTCGCCGAAGAACAGCCGATCAACGTCCGCCAGGATATATGGCGTCTGATATGCGGCGCGTCCCAGCATCACGCCATCGACATTTGCGAGATGCGCAAGACCTGCCTCCAGCGTATCGACCCCGCCGTTGAGCACAATCGTCAAGTCGGGCCGCGCCTGCTTCAGGCGATAGACGCGCGCATAATCGAGCGGAGGAACCTCGCGGTTTTCCTTAGGGCTCAACCCATTGAGCCACGCCTTACGCGCATGTACGATGAAATGGCGGCATCCCGTGTCCGCCACCGTATCGATGAACCGCGCAAAGTCCAACTCGCTGTCCTGATCGTCGATTCCGATCCGGCATTTCAC
>JANLYB010000297.1:0-42174 GCA_031365425.1 Hyphomicrobiaceae bacterium | reverse complement strand
CGGCGATAAGGAGCAGGCTGTCGAACACCTGATCGAGATCGTGAGACGCGATCGCAATTGGAATGAACAGGCCGCACGCCAGCAATTGGTGCAACTGTTCGAGGCATGGGGTCCCAAGGATCCATGCACCGTAGAAGGCCGCCGTAAACTGGCGTCGCTTCTGTTCCGCTAAAGCCGGCCCAAGCACGATCAGCTGCCGTTGGAAGGACACACACGTGGCTCTCACCGAACGTTATAAACGGCCTGCCGATTTGCCCCCGCGCTTGGCGCTGTTTCCATTGCGGGGGGCCATCCTTCTCCCCCGCGCGACGCTGCCGCTCAACGTGTTCGAGCCGCGCTATCTGGCAATGATCGATCATGCGATGTCGAGCGCCCGCGTGATCGGGATCATCCAACCCGAAGGCCGCGACGACGACGAGAGCGACGCCGTCGAAGGCCGCACGGTCGGCCTTCGTAAAGTCGGCTGCGCAGGCCGCATTACCAGCTACCAGGAGTTGGACGACGGCCGCCTCATCATCACGCTGACCGGCATCGCCCGCTTCGACATCGTCGATGAAGCCGTCACCGGCGAGCCCTATCGCACCGCCAGCGTCAACTACGACCGCTTTGCCCAGGACTTCTCCATTGGCCTAGGCGAAGATCAGGTCGACCGCACCAATCTGCTCCGCGTCCTGAAAGCCTACCTCGAAACCAACCGCCTGAAGGCCGACTGGCACGCCGTCCAACGTGCGTCGAGCGAGTTTCTGATCAACATTTTGTCGGTCATGTGCCCTTACGGTCCCGAGGAAAAGCAGGCTTTGCTCGAAGCTGCCGACCTCAAAACCCGCGCCGATGTCTTGATTGCGCTGGCCGAAATGGAACTGGCATCGGGCGGCGAGTCCGGCAACACGCTGCAATAGGTCAAGCGAGCCGGTCCCATGAACCAATCCGCACCCAAAATACCGCCAACCGGCCCGTCTGAACCGGAGGCTGCTGCTGCAAAACTGAAAGATCGCACCGAGCCCCGCACGCTCGAACTGCTGGTCTGTCCGCTGACCAAAACCATCTTGGAATATGACGAACTGCGCCAGGAACTCATCAGCCGCCGAGCGAACCTCGCTTATCCTATCCGCTCCGGCGTTCCCCTGCTGACCCGCGAAGCCGCCCGTAATCTCGACGACCCCATCAAGTAAGCGGGCGCGCGCGGCACCCAACCACCACCCCGGTCGCAAGAATATCTGCTTTGCCGTTTGCCAGAAATCGCCCATTCCAGGCGCACAATCCAGCCCCGGCACACGCCCTAACCCGTTGTTCACCAGTCCGCTTCAGATTTCATAAAATGCCGCCGTGGTTGGGTAAACTGAACCGGCGGAAGCGTTGCCCCCTGCCTCAACACCGCCGGTCAAAACGACGACCAACACGTGGACCAGGCCTGAATGCACAAACCTGAGCGATCAGCGAGCAGCCCGCGATGGCCAGCAGACGACGAGTCTGTACGCGAACCCGTACCCCAAGGCGTGCCAGCCAATCCGCACAAAGAGCAGCCCAACCTCGTTCGCACGCTGGCGACGGCAGCGCTTGTCATTTCCCTGATGGCCGTCGCCTCGTTGACGAGCTTCCCCGAGGCCGGAAAGTTCGGCGTGATCTTGTCGGCGACGCTCGGCTTGATGGCCGTCCATCTCGCCTTACGCGTGCCCCAGCCATCCCGCGCCGCAGGCACCGCGCCGCATGCCCACGTGGCCGCCGACCATCTCGAACGCCGGTTCGAGCAATTGCAGGACTTGCGCTGGGAGCTGCGCGACAACGACACCCGCTATCGCGAGCTGCTGGACAGCCTCGATGACATGATCATCCGCCGCGACGCGACCGGTAAACTGACTTTCGTGAACAGCGCCTTCTGCCGCATGTTCGCTATCGAGGCCCGCGATTGCCTCGGCAAACCTTGGACCGCGCCGGTGATCACAAACGATGAGCAGCCGTCAGCCGCGCCCGCAACATCGCGCCGCTACTGCCAAAACCTCGTCACAGTGGGGGGCGAACGCTGGATCGAGTGGGAGGAGCACTCGGTCCCCGTCCCTGGAAGTTGTGCCAACGAACTGCAATGCGTGGGCCGCGACGTGACCGAGCGCCGCCGCTACGAAGCCGAGTTGTGCCAGGCCCGAGACGCGGCCCTTTCCGCCAATCGCGCCAAATCGCGTTTCCTCGCGACCATGAGCCACGAAATTCGCACGCCCATGAACGGCATCCTGGGCATGGCGAGCCTGCTCGAAGACACGAGCCTCACGCCCGAGCAGACGACCTACACTCGCGCCATCGACCAGTCCGCGCGCAACCTGCTGAGCCTGATCGACGAGATCCTCGACTTCTCCAAGATCGAGGCGGGCAAGCTCGCCCTCGTCAACGAGCCGTTCTCGATTGCACACACCATCCAGAGCGCGGTCGAGTTGCTGGCTCCCCGCGCGCATGAAAAGAAGCTCGACATCGCTGCCCTGATCGAGCGCGACGTGCCCAAGGTCGTCATCGGAGACCCCGCCCGCGTGCGCCAGATCCTGCTCAACCTGATCTCGAACGCCGTCAAGTTCACTGATCGCGGCGGCATCTCGCTCGTCGTGTCCGTCGCGCGCCGCGATGGCGATCAGACCCTGCGCGTCGCTTTCGCGGTCGAAGATACCGGCATCGGTTTGTCGAAGTCCGATATGACGACCCTGTTTGCCGAATTCGAGCAAGCCGACGCCGCCGTACAGCGCCGCGAAGGCGGCACTGGCCTCGGGCTGGCCATTTCGAAACGTTTGGCTCGCGCGATGAATGGTGACGTCACCGTCGAGAGCCAGCTAGGTCGCGGGTCGACGTTCCGCTTTGAACTTCCTGTACTTGCTCCGGTTGAGCAGTTTTCCTCCACCGAAGACCGCGCGCGAGAGAGCGCGGTTGCGCCCTGCGTTCTGCTGGCTTTCGACCGCCCCATGGAGCGCGCCTCGCTCGCCGCATCTCTCGAAGCAGCCGGAGTGGCCGCCATCCAGGTCAGCCCCGCCGATGCGATCGGTGCCATCGAGAAAGCGGCCCGCGAAGGATGCCCCTTCGATCGCGTCATCGTCGACGAAGCGAGCAGCCCGGATGCCATGGGCGCCCTCCTCGCCCGCGCCCGCGAACTGCTGCCGGACCGCCCGGTCCGCGGCATCGTGCTCGTGAATGTGTTGGCCCGTGCGGGTCTCGCGCCGTACCGCAAAAAAGGCTTCGACAGTTACCTGATGCGTCCCGTGCGGCCTGCGTCGCTGCTGGAGCAAATCGGCGCGGGCATTCGGGCGCCCGTAACGGCGCCCCAGCAAGCCCAACCATCCAATGCCGATGATTGCGCCTCGTCCGCTCACGATGGTATAGGCCCCCGGCTGCCAAGGACCGTACTCTTGGCCGAAGACAACGCCATCAACGCGCTGCTGGCGACAAAAGTGCTGGAGCGCGCTGGCTACCAAGTGACGCCTGCTATAACCGGTTTGGCAGCCGTTGAAGCCGTCAAAAAGACTCTTGAGCCGGGCCACCGCCCGTTCGACCTGATTTTGATGGACATTTTCATGCCCGGCATGGACGGCGTGGAAGCGGCGTGCGAAATTAAGAGCTTGCACGCGGGCGCCCATTGCCCGCCGATCATCGCTTTGACCGCCAACGCCTTTGCCGAAGACCGCCAGCGCTATCTCGATCTGGGTCTTGACGATTACTTGGCCAAACCCTTCGACCGCGCCGCCATGACAGCCCTTCTGGCCCGCTGGTCCCCGCCATCCCGCCTCGACCCGGCGGCGTGATCTGCGCCGCATCGCCAACTCATTGAAATGACGTTCGCCAGACGGATGCATCGCGGTTTTGCCGGACTGTCATGGAATCATGGTAACGCCGTGCAATACCGGCGCAAATTGCCATGATGCACACGTCGATGGGTCTGGGGCGGGAGGAATTCGTGATGAACGTCGCGCAACGAATGGCGGGCCGGTTCAAGCGCACCAAAAGCGCTGATTTCTGGAAATCGGGACGTGATCGCATTGCGCTCGGCGTCGTGGCAAGAGCCACCCTTAAGAACGTGGTCCACGACCGGATAGTCCTCCGCCGCCGGCCGCGCAAAGTCTATGGCCAGATGGGCGGACTTGAAGTGCGCCTCGCCGAATCCCGCGCCGACATCAAACGCGCGCAGCGCCTGCGCTATCAGGTGTTCTACGAGGAAATGGACGCCAGCCCCTCGATCACGGCAATGATGCGCCGCCTGGACGAAGACCCCTACGATGCCATCTGCGATCATCTGCTCGTGACCGATCTCGCGGCTCAAAGTGCGGCGAAACCCTGGGCCACGAATAGCCATCCCAAGGTCGTGGGAACGTACCGGCTCCTGCGTCAGGAAATGGCCGAACGCGGACGCGGCTTCTATACCCAGGGCGAATACGACATCGCCCCCTTGATCGCCCGCCAGCCCAAAGGCACGCGCTTTCTGGAGTTGGGCCGCTCATGCGTGCTCGAACCCTACCGCACCAAGCGCACCGTCGAACTGCTCTGGCACGGCCTGTGGACCTACATCCGCGAAAACAAGATCGACGTCATGATTGGTTGCGCGAGCTTCGAGGGCACCGACCCGCAGGCCCACGCAATGGCGCTGAGCCTGCTCCATCACCAGTCGCTCGCCCCGCCCGTCTGGCGCTGCCGCGCCCAGCCCCATTTGTATCAAGCCATGGACCTGATCGCCAAGGACAAGCTGGATGTGAAAGCTGCGCTGAAATCCATGCCGCCACTCATCAAGGGCTACATGCGGCTTGGCGCATTCTTCGGCGACGGCGCAGTGATCGATCGTCAGTTCGGCACCACCGACGTACTGGTCGTGCTGCCGGTTGCGAGCATCAATCCGCGCTATTTCGGCCACTTCGGCGCGCCCGACGAAGTCAAAAGCCGTGTGGCGCTGGACGCGTGAAGGGCCTTCGTTGAAAAAACCCAGTCTCATCCACAGCTTCATCTACAACACCTGCCCATTCCGCGATTAACCCTCTATGCTACACATCAGGTGAACCGGAACTTGGATGAGCGGCATGCGCACCAAGACCATAGCGGCGAAGGGAAACGAATTGGCAGCACAGCGCGGGACTGAGAAGCGGGTCGTCGTTCAATTCGAAGACAATAGGCACTTGACCCGGCTGCTGGGGGAATACGATGCCCATCTGGCACTGATTGAAGACCGCCTCGGCATCGGGGCGCACGCCCACGGCAACTCCGTGATCCTGACCGGCCCGGATGCACCAGTAAGCCTCGCCCGCAAAGTGCTGGAACAGAACTACGACCGCGTGTCCAAAGGCGAAGCCGTCGGCCCGGGCGACTTCGACGGCCTGATCCGCCACATCCGCCAGGAAAACGCCCCCAACGACGGCCAGGCCCAGATTGCCACCCGCCGCCGCGTCATCAAAGCGCGCACGCCTGCTCAAAGCCAGTACATCCGTGCGCTGGAAAAGATCGACCTCGTGTTCGGCATCGGTCCCGCCGGCACCGGCAAGACCTACCTTGCAGTCGCTTACGCCGCCCATTGCCTCGAACGCGGCGTCGTCGAACGCATCATCTTGTCCCGCCCCGCAGTCGAAGCGGGCGAACGCCTCGGCTTCCTGCCCGGCGACTTGAAGGAAAAGGTCGATCCCTACCTGCGCCCGCTTTATGACGCACTTTATGACGTGCTTCCGCCCGAAAAGGTCGAACGCGACATGGCAGCCGGAATCATCGAGATCGCGCCGCTCGCTTTCATGCGTGGCCGGACGCTGACCAACGCCGCTGTGATCCTGGACGAAGCCCAAAACACCACGACGATGCAAATGAAGATGTTCCTGACCCGTCTGGGTGAGGGCTCCAAAATGTTCGTCAACGGCGATCCGAGCCAGATCGACCTTCCGCCGGGCGTGAAATCGGGCCTGATGGAAGCCGTCGAGCTGCTTGATGGCGTTCCCGGCATCGAAGCCATCCGCTTCGTGAACTCAGACATTGTGCGCCGTGACCTTGTGCAAAAGATCGTTGAGGCTTACGACAAAGGGAAATGACCCACTCAAACCACAGTGAGTCCGGTTTCAGCGCGCTTAGTGCACCGGACCACAGCGCCGATGATGTTGACGCTGACCCTCGACCGTTACTCGTCGACGTCGTCATCGAGGACGAGGGCTGGGCGCACCTGGGGGATATGGAAGCCGTCGTCACGGCGGTGGCCGATGCCGTGGGTGAGCGTTCAGACCTCAAACTGGGTCGCGCCCAAGCAGCCATAGCCCTCGCGAGCGACGCCGAAGTCGCAGCCCTCAACGGCACGTATCGCGGCAAACCAACGCCGACCAACGTGCTGTCGTTTCCTGCGAGCCCCCATCCGCCAGGCCTTCCCGGATCGGCACGCCGTTTCCTGGGCGACATTATTGTCGCCCGCGAAACCGTGTTGGCCGAGGCCGCTGACCAGAACATCCCGCCCGTTAACCATCTCCAACACCTCGTCGTTCACGGTTTGCTGCATTTGCTGGGCTATGATCACGAAAACGACGACGACGCCCACCTCATGGAAACCTTCGAAACTAGTATTCTTGCTGGCCTGGGCATCCCTGATCCATATTCACTGGCTTGAGCCACATTCACTTCAAAAGGAGGCCTGAACCGAGCCGATGGCGAGCGATAGAACGAACGAGCGATCTGATTTTCCAATCACCAGTCCGGGTACGGCCCATCCCGCCACGCCCGCCGACGACCCTAAAGCCGCCGGTCAGGGCTGGCTGTCGACATTGCGCTCCCGCTTAGGGCTGCAGGGCGCACCCACGTTGCGCGACACGATTGAAGGCGCGCTCAAGCAGGAGGCAGCCTCCGCGTCGGCCTTTTCCGCCGAAGAACGCCAGATGATGCTGCGCATGTTGCGCTTTGGCGCCTTGCGGGTGGCTGACATTATGATCCCCCGCGCCGATATCATCGCATTGGAAGAAACCGAACCGTTGTCGGAACTGCTCCGCACCTTCGAGGACGGCGGTATCTCGCGCATTCCCATGTACAACGAGACCTTGGATGACCCGCGCGGCATGATCCACGTGAAGGACGTGCTCCACTGGCTGATCGAGGAAGGCGGCGTCAAGATCGCCGAACCCGGCACGCCAGCCGCCGAACCCTCGCTCAAAGCCGCCGTCGATACCATCACCGGCAACCTGGGTGCGATCGACCTCGCGCGCCCGATCACCGTGGCCAAAATCCGCCGGCCGATTCTGTACGTGCCGCCCTCGATGCCGGCCATGAACCTGCTCCTGCGCATGCAAACGACTCGCATCCATATGGCGCTGGTGGTCGATGAATATGGCGGCACGGATGGCCTCGTCACCATCGAAGACCTCGTCGAGCAGGTGGTTGGCGAAATCGAGGATGAACACGACGAGGCCGAGGAAACCCATATCGACAAGGACGCCAGCGGCATGATGACGGCCTCTGCCCGCGCGCCGATCGCTGAATTGGAAAAAGTTCTGGCCCGTTCGATCGTGACCGAAGACGAAGCCGAGGAAGTCGACACGCTGGGCGGTCTCGTGTTTGCGATCCTGGGCCGTGTCCCGGTGCGCGGAGAAATCGTCCACCACGCCCACTCCGGCCTCGAATTCGAAGTCCTCGACGCCGACCCGCGACGTGTCAAGAAACTCCGGATCGACGCAACCCGCCTCTTGCCGCTCCCGGCGTCCGACCCCAACGGCAAATTGTAGCGCTTGCCGTTGGCGTTCCCGCCGCAGTGACGTTTAGCGCCAGTAGATCGTCGCCGCACTCCGGTGGTATGACCACGCGATGATTAGTCTTCCCCCTGAGTTGAACCCGGTCAGCGCGGTGGCGCTGGATCCCCCCCTCAGCGCCATGGGCAAAGCCGCAGTTTGGGTCGCGACCGCGCGCGGCTGGCGTCACCGCGCGCTTGTCTTCGCGGCGGGAGCCGTCTCCACGCTAGCTTTCGCACCCTTCTTTGCGTGGCCGGTCCTCTTCCTGACATTCCCGTTCTTCGTCTGGCTCGCCGACGGAGCGGCGGACGATCCCCGTCCGATGCGCGCCACGGCGCTTGCCTGGTGGTGGTTCGGCTTCGGTTATTTTTTCACCGGCTTGCTATGGATCGGCGAAGCTTTCCTTGTCGAAGCCGAGATCTTCGCGTGGCTGTTGCCGTTCGCGGTTACCCTATTGCCGGCGGGACTCGCGCTGTTCTGGGCCGCGGCCGGCGGTGTCGCAGCGAAGGTCTGGCCAGCGCGGCAACAGCGCGCGCCCAGGCAGGCGGTCGCCCGCGTCCTCATCGTAGCTGTGACAATTGGCTGCGCCGAATGGCTACGCGGCCACATCTTCACCGGCCTGCCCTGGAACACGCCGGGCATCGCGCTAACCATGCCGCTTCCTTTGATGCAGGCGGCGAGCGTGCTCGGAATATACGGTCTGACCCTTTGGGCCGTATTCATCTGTACTCTGCCGGGAACGTTATGGGGTAATTCTTTTGCCACCATAAATTTTGGAAATGAGAAGTTAATTGCAACTCTGGCGGGAACTCCACTCTTATTGGCCTACTTAATCGGAAGCTGGCATTTGTCAAAGCCGCTTTCGCCACAATTGCCTAATGTAAAGATTCGCATTGTGCAGCCTAGTATTCCCCAGCGTGACAAATGGAGTGCCGAAAAGCAGCCGGTAATATTCGCGGACCATTTGAGCTTATCCAAACAGAACCAGTCGGGACAAATCGATAATCTCGCCGGCATTTCCCATGTCGTTTGGCCGGAAGCGGCGATGCCGTTTGGTCCCTTGGATCACCCCGAAGCACTTGCCGCTATTGGGCAATTGCTTCCCCCAAATGTAATCCTGTTGACAGGTGCGCTACGACAAGAGCGCAACCAGCAGGACGGTTCGCGCAAAGCTTATAACAGTCTGCTGGCGCTGGGCGCCGAGGGCAGGCTCGTTGGTCTCTACGATAAGATTCACTTGGTGCCGTTTGGAGAGTATTTGCCCTTCCAATCTGCGTTGGAGGCCATCGGCTTGCAAAGCCTCACAAGGCAGCGGGGAGGGTTTGCCAAGGGCACCAAACCAAAGCCTCTTATGAAAGTCCCAGGACTACCTCCGATAGCGCCGCTGATTTGCTACGAGGCCATCTTTCCCAACGAAGTCGTCCAAGACGGGCAACGTCCGGGACTAATCTTGATCGTGACAAACGACGGCTGGTTCGGTAACAGTACGGGACCGTACCAACATTTCCATCAGGCAAGAATACGTGCGGTTGAGTACGGACTACCCGTCGTTCGTGCCGCGAATAACGGCATTTCCGGGGTGATCGATCCACAAGGCCGTATTCTGGAGACGATTAGACTCAACTATAGAGGCACGACTGACTCGACTATTCCCGGTAAGCGCTTAGATACTGTGTATGCCGAATGGGGCGATTTGTTTTTTTGGTTGAATTTACTGATTTTCGCGGGAACATCCCGATGGTTGATGCGTTCATAGTGGTCGCAAGAGTTGTATATTTACCTCAGATTGACGATTTTAATTATCACATCTATTAATTGTATGCTCGGTGGGAGAACATCTTAATGGCTGATCACGGAACTATCACGAGCGATTCCAACCCTAAGACGGTGGCACCCATGGAAGAGCGGAACGCACGGCGTGCGAACACAGTCGATGGTCACGTTGGTGCGCGCGTGCGCCTGCGCCGCATGCTCCTCGGCATGAGCCAGGAAAAACTTGGCGAATGCCTCGGCCTGACGTTCCAGCAGGTCCAGAAATACGAAAAGGGCGTCAACCGCATTGGAGCAAGCCGCCTGTTCGATTTGGCACATGTGCTGGGAGTTCCCGTTCAGTTCTTCTACGACGAGATCGACCCTGCCGGCCACAACGGACATCAGGGGATGTCAGGCTTTGCCGAGCGCCCGGCCGAAACGTACGTCGTCGACTTCCTGGGCAGCCGGGACGGCCTTGAACTGAACAAAGCCTTCGTGCGCATCACCGACCCTAAGGTGCGCCGCTCCGTGATCGATCTGGTGCGTTCGCTTGCCGGGCCCGAAGAAACCTGACGATTGAAACACTCTGCGATGTTTGGTCCAGGGGCCTCTCCCTGGGCCAGCCTTGACCCCCTCGCGAAAACACTGCAACAAAGCCCCAATCCAAAGTTAACGTCGTAGTCCTGGGGGCCAAGTGGCACGCAAATCCTATTTGTTCACAAGCGAATCCGTTTCCGAAGGTCATCCAGACAAGGTCTGCGACCGGATCTCCGACGAGATCGTAGACTTGTTCTTCCGCGAAGGTCCCAAAGCCGGTTTAGACCCTTGGGACATCCGTGCAGCCTGCGAAACGCTGGCAACCACCAACCGCGTTGTGATCGCCGGTGAAACCCGCGGTCCGCGCACGGTGACGAAGGACTGGATCGCCCACACGGCCCGCATGGCCATCCGCGACATCGGCTATGAGCAGGACGGTTTCCACTGGGAAAATGCCCAGATCGATGTGCTTCTCCATCCCCAGTCGGTCGACATCGCTGCCGGCGTCGATGCCAAGCAGCCCACCAACAAGGAAGAAGGCGCCGGCGACCAGGGCATCATGTTCGGCTATGCCTGCCGCGAAACGCCGGAATTGATGCCGGCCCCGATTTTTTATGCCCACAAGATCCTCGAAGATCTGGCGCACGCGCGCAAAGCCAAGATCGGTGACGCCGCCAAGCTTGGCCCCGACAGCAAGAGCCAGGTCACGATCCGCTACGAAGACGGCAAGCCCGTCGGCGTCACCCAGATTGTCGTGTCCCACCAGCATGTCATCGAAGACCTGAGCTCCAAGCAGATCCGCGACATCGTCGAGCCCTACGTCCGCAAGGCTCTCCCCGAGGGCTGGATCGGCAAGGACTGCATCTGGCACATCAACCCGACCGGCAAATTCTTCATCGGCGGCCCCGATGGCGACAGCGGTTTGACCGGCCGCAAGATCATCGTCGACACCTACGGCGGTGCAGCCCCTCACGGCGGTGGCGCATTCTCCGGCAAGGACCCGACCAAGGTTGACCGCTCGGCCGCCTACGCCGCGCGCTATCTGGCTAAAAACGTGGTCGCCGCCGGCGTTGCCGACCGCTGCACGATCCAGCTGGCTTATGCCATCGGCGTTGCCCAGCCGCTGTCGATTTACGTCGACACCCACGGCACCGGCAAAGTCGACGAAGCCAAGATCGAACAGGCTCTTGCCCAGTGCATGGACCTGTCGCCCACCGGCATCCGCAAGCACCTCGACCTGAACAAGCCGATCTATGCCCGCACCTCTGCCTACGGCCATTTCGGCCGCAAAGCCGATGCCGATGGCGGCTTCTCCTGGGAAAAAACCGACCTCGCCGACAAGATCAAGAAGGCGGTCTGAATAGCCCTTTGATTGAGACGGACTATCATTTCGAGGGGCTCCGGCCCCTCGTTTTGTTTGAAAGCGCCAAGATCGACTCAACATGATCGACCCAATCGCCGATAACGACGACGAGCGTCCATACTCCGATGAGATCCGCTCATTCGGTCGCCGCCGTGGCCGCAAACCCGGTCCGCGCCAGCAGCGTCTTTGGGACGAAAAGCTCCCCGAGATGGCCCTCGATCTGTCAAATCCGCTGACCGCCCAGCTCCCGGCAAACGCCCCCTCGCAGCTTTGGCTCGAAATCGGCTTCGGCGGTGCCGAGCATCTGCTCTGGCAAGCCCAAGCGAACCCGCAAGCCCTCATCATCGGCTGCGAACCCTTCGAGGACGGAGTTGTTAAAGCCCTGGCCGGTATCGACGATCAACATCTGACCAACATCCGCCTCCACGCCGACGACGCCCGCCCGCTACTGCGCTGGCTGCCCGACGCGAGCCTCGATCGCGCGTTCATCCTGTTTCCCGACCCCTGGCCCAAGCGCAAACACGTCAAGCGCCGCCTTGTTGGCACGCCCACGCTCGACCTGCTCGCCCGCGTCATGAAGCCAGGCGCAGAACTACGCATCGGCACCGACATCGGCGACTATGCCCGCACCATCCTGCTCGCGATGATGGCGCACAATGACTTCATCTGGCCAGCCAAGGGCCCTGATGATTGGCGCATCCGCGGCGACGATTGGCCCTCGACCCGTTATGAACAGAAAGCCATCCGCGAAGGCCGTCCTCGCTACTACTTCCGCTTTCATAGAGCGTGATGGGATCGACGGCCTATTGCATCTGTTCCTCAGCAAGCGGAACCAAAAGCGCACAGCGGCGTTCTTGATGCGATCCCGGTGACGGGCCCTTAATTAACCAACGGGAAATCGCATGGCACTCGAATCATTGATTATTCTGCTCATTATCGGCGCGATTGCTGGCTTCCTCGCCGGCCTTATCGTCAAAGGCTACGGCTTCGGTGTGGTCGGCAACATCGTCGTCGGCATCGTCGGTGCTATTTTTGCGGGCTGGCTGCTGCCACGTCTCGGCGTCTTCCCCGGCGGCGACGTTCTTGGCCAGATCATCTCAGCCACCCTCGGCGCAGTTGTCCTGCTGGCCCTGATCGGCGTCTTCCGGCGCGTCGCATAACGACCACTGCCCCTCCAGACGACTTGAACGCCTGTCCTCACGGATGGGCGTTTTTTTCGGCAAACTCAATTGATCCGCCGGTCCTGGTGGCAGGCTGGGATGTTGAGTGCGCTGTTGAGCGCGTGGGTGCACTCGTCGGCGATTTCGCTGATCCGCGACGGGCTTTCGGTCTGGTTCAGGATGACTGCGCCCAGCATGGCAACGAGCACCTTTTGCAAAGCGACATCCGCCTCGGGCGGGCCATGCTTGGCCGCCGCCATCGCAAGCAACACTGCATCCTCGATGCGTGAGACATGCTCTACGCCAAGGATCGCTTTCAACCGTTGGTACGCCATGCAACTTCTCCCCACCAACTAGATGGAGGAGCGCACACACATGGGTCAACGGTTAGTTATTATTAAGCTTTTGTCAGCAAACAGTAAGAAGCAATTCGGCCACACTCAGGGCACCAAAGTGCCTATCCAGCGTTGCCGGGCAGGCCGGTATGCCCGGTTGGCTAGTTCAGGCATGACCAATGACGTCATTGTCCCATCCAGCATGTAAGCGTTACGGCCTTGAAACCGCGTCGGGCGAATTGCCTTGCAAAAAGCCGGTGCCTCGGCTACCAAATCTCGTACTCCACACACTTAACTGAGCCGACAAGATGCAGGGCCGCAAGGTCCGGCCCGAAAGCGCTTTTCATAAGTTCAAACCGAGATACCGACCCATCGTGACGGACCCAAAGACGGACAACGCCGAAGCTCTAAGCGATCAGGCCCCCGCAGCAAGCGCGGCCTCGACCGAGCGCTTTATCGTGGAAGCAGGCCTTGCAGCCCAGCTTGCCGCCATCGTCGAGCCCACGATCATCGACCTGGGCTTCCGTCTGGTGCGCGTCTCTGTCCAGGGCAAGGAAGGCAAGACCGTCCAGATCATGGCCGAACGGCCCGACGGCACGATCTCGATTGACGACTGCGAAACGATTTCCAAGCAAATTTCCCCCGTTCTCGACGTCAACGACGTGTTGGCGGGCGCCTACCGTCTGGAAGTGTCTTCCCCCGGTATCGACCGCCCGCTCGTCCGCCCCTCTGACTTTGCCGACTGGGAGGGCTACGAAGCCAAGGTCGAACTGAAAGAAGCCGTCGATGGCCGCCGCCGCTTCAAAGGCAGCCTGCATGGCTTCGAAGACGGCGAAGTCTTGATGGAATGCGATGTCGAAGGCGCGGGCCGCCAAATCCTCGGCTTCCCTGTCCACCTCGTTTCCGACGCCAAACTGATCCTGACCGATGACCTCATCCGCGAAGCCCTCACCCGGGCCAAGAAGGAAAAGACCGGTCGCCCCGGCGACGGCATCGAGCTCGACGACGCCGACTTCGAACCAACGACCGAAGAAGAACCGCACGGCTAACCAAACGACGGCACGATCAATCAAAAAACGCTTCATCCAAGAGGACTAATCCCATGGCCATTGCTGGCATTTCCGCCAACAAGCTTGAGCTTCTCCAGATCGCAGACGCGGTCGCACGCGAGAAATCGATCGACCGCAAGATTGTGATCGAAGCCATGGAGGAGGCCATTCAAAAGGCCGCCAAAACCCGATACGGCGCAGAAAACGACATCCGCTGCGAAATTGACCCGCGCACCGGCGAAGCCAAGCTTTCGCGCGTGCTCGCCGTCGTCGAAAAGGTCGAAGTCGCCGAAACCCAGATTTCCCTTCCCGACGCCATTCGCCGCAATCCCGAAGCCAAGATCGGCGACCTCATCGCTGAAACCTTGCCGGCCCTCGAATTTGGCCGCGTCGCCGCCCAGAACGCCAAGCAGACCATCGTCCAGAAGGTCCGCGAAGCCGAGCGTGACCGCCAGTTCGGCGAATACGCAGGCCGCGTCGGTGAAATCATCAACGGCACCGTGAAGCGCGTCGAATACGGCAACGTCATCGTCGATCTGGGCCGCGCCGAAGGCATCATCCGCCGCGATGAAATGATCCCGCGTGAAAACGTCCGCTTGGGCGACCGCATCCGCGCCTACATCTACGACGTACGCCGCGAACCCCGCGGCCCGCAGATCTTCCTGACCCGCGCGCGCTCTGAATTCATGGCCAAGCTGTTCGCCCAGGAAGTCCCCGAAATTTACGACGGCGTCGTGGAGATTAAATCGGTTGCCCGCGACCCCGGTTCGCGAGCCAAAATCGCGGTCATCTCCAAGGACTCATCCATCGATCCCGTCGGCGCATGCGTGGGTATGCGAGGCGCGCGCGTCCAGGCCGTGGTGAACGAACTCCAGGGTGAGAAAGTCGACATCATCCAGTGGAACCAGGAAGCGGCGAGCTTCATCGTGAACGCGCTCGCGCCGGCCGAAGTCTCCAAGGTCGTGCTCGACGAAGACAGCAACCGCATCGAAGTCGTCGTTCCCGAAAGCCAGCTCTCGCTTGCCATCGGCCGCCGCGGCCAGAACGTGCGCCTCGCTTCTCAGCTCACAGGCTGGAACATCGACATCTTGACCGAGCAGGAAGAAAGCGAACGCCGCCAGAAAGAATTCGCCGAACGCTCGCAAGTCTTCATGGACGCCCTTGATGTCGACGAAGTCATTGCCCAATTGCTCGTGACGGAAGGCTTCGCCACCGTCGAGGAAGTCGCCTTCGTCGAAAGCAGCGAAGTCGCCGGCATCGAAGGCTTCACCGAAGAAACTGCCGAAGAAATCCAGGGTCGTGCCCGTGAATTCCTCGAACGCATCGAGACCGAGCGCGACAACAAGCGCCGTGAATTGGGCGTCGCGGACGAACTGGCCCAAGTCCAGGGCATGACGACCGCACTCATGGTGGCCTTCGGCGAAAACGGCATCAAGACGGTCGAAGACCTGGCCGATTGCGCCACCGACGATCTGATCGGCTGGACCGAACGCAAGAAGGACAAGAAAGACAAAAACGCGGGCCCTGCCAGCGAAGCCATCAAGCATAAAGGCGTGCTCGACGGCACCGAGTTTGGCCGCAAGGAAGCCGAGGACATGATCATGTCTGCACGCGTCCTGGCGGGCTGGATCAAGGCCGAAGACCTCGTGCAGCCTGAGCCGCCCGCCGATGAATCAGCAGAAGCAGAAGCGGGAGACGAAGCGCATTCTTGACGATCAGAACCTAGAGGACAACGCGTTGACGCAAGCAGTCGAACCACAGTCCGCATCAGACGCGGAAAACACCGGTGAGCCCGAACTCACCGGCCCTGTGCGGCTATGCGCGCTGACGCGAACCGAGCAGAAGATCGAGGATTTGATCCGCTTTGGCGCAGGCCTCGATGGCGTTGTCGTGCCCGATCTGGCGTTGCGCCTTCCCGGTCGCGGGGTCTGGGTCACGCTCTCGCGCGCCTGCGTCGAGCAAGCCGTGCGCCGCAATGTCTTTGCTAAGAGCTTGAAGCGCAGCGTCACCGCGCCCGCCGGTCTCCCCGAGCGGATCGACGCACTTATGCTCAAGCGCGTGCTCGAAGCGCTTTCCATTGCCAACAAGGCAGGCTTGGTTATTCCCGGTTTCGCCAAGGTCGATGAAGCGTTGGAAACCGGCAGAGTTGCCGGTTTGTTTCATGGTAAAGACGGTGCCGCCGACGGCGTCGTGCGGCTCGATCGTAAGTTCCAGGCGATCTCGGCGGCCAACGATTATGTTGGCTCCATCGTGTCAGAGCTTACAATTGAACAAATCAGTTTGGCCATTGGCCGGTCAAATGTGGTACATGCTGCAATCATATCTGGCGGAGCGGCGGCGCGGCTGCTGGACGAAGCGAGGCGGCTAGTACGCTATCGAGCTTCTCCAGACGCGTCGTAATTTGCATTCGCGCCTTTAAATCCTTGAGAGTTTGGACGGAAAATCGCATGACGGAAACGAAAGACCAGACCGGCAAGACAGTGAGTGGGGGCGCGCGCAAGCCGCTGACCCTGCAGCGTACGGTCGAGTCTGGTCAGGTGCGGCAGAACTTCAGCCATGGCCGCTCCAAAGCCGTGGTTGTGGAAAAAAAGAAGACCCGCAAACTCGCAGGTCCCGAACCGGTGGCCGAAAAGTTAGCCGCGGCCGCTCCCGTCGTTGTGGAGCCGCGAACGCCAGCGGCACGCGAAGCCGTCAAGGCGCCCGAGCCGATGCGTCAGCCACAAGCCGGCAAGACGCTGTCGGTCGGTGAGCAAGATGCCCGCGCACGCGCTTTGGCCGCAGCCCGGGTTCAAGACGAAGCCGACCGCGCACAAGCAGCGGTTCGCGAACGCCAGCGCGCAACCGAGGAAGCAGCCGTAGCCGTCGCCGTTGCCGCGGCAACTCCGGCAATGCCCGTTGAGACGGTCGCCAAAACGGACAGCCCGGCACCCAAGGCCGAAGCGCCTGCGGCCCCGCCGGAAGCAACTGCTGCGCCCGCCGCCCAAGCCGCAACCGAAACCGCAGCAAAGCCCGCGGCCGCAGCTCCCACCGCTCGGACGCCTGAAGCCCGCCCGGCGCCATCCTCAAACACCACCCACCCGCGCAGTCCGGCATCGACCCAGTCGCCGGGGGCCGCCACGGCTCGTCCCTTCCCGGTCGCAAGCTCGCCGCGCCCGCCGATGTCGGCGCCTGCCGGTGCAAACCGCCCTGGCTCATCGGCTCCCTCTGCGCGTGGTAACGACGACCGCGGCCCGCAACGGTCCAGTCCTGCGGGCGCCAGCGGTTACGACCGCGCGCGAAGCCCGTCACCATCGGGCGCGCCAGCCTTTATGCCGCGCGAAGCCGGCCGTCCGCGCAATATCGAATTGCCGCGTGATCGCCGTCCCGTGATCGTCGCCCCGAGTGCGCCCGATCCCTCGACTGAGATCAAGCGCCCGACGCGTCAGGTGCCCGTGCGCGCCGCAGCCGTTCCCGTGACCGAAGGAGACGACGAGGTCCGCAAAAAGCGCGGCGGGGTTATCGACTATTCGAAAATCCCTAAAGCGCCACCCAAGCCCGCAGAAGATCAGAAGTCACGCGGTAAGCTGACCATCAACAATGCCTTCGACGAACATCAGCGCGAGCGCTCGCTTGCGTCCTTGAAGCGCAAGCGCGAGCGCGAAAAGCTCAAGGCAATGGGCATCACCCAAACCCGCGAGAAGATTGTGCGCGAAGTCATTATCCCGGACGCCATCACGATCCAGGAACTCTCCAACCGCATGACCGAACGCGGTGTCGACCTCATCAAGTTCTTGATGAAGGAAGGCCAGATGCACAAGATCACCGACGTGATCGATGCAGACACCGCCGAGCTGATCGTGTCCGAGTTCGGCCACACGCCCAAGCGCGTCTCCGAAGCCGACGTCGAAATCGACTTCGTGGGTAAGAAGGACGACGACGACAGCTCCATGCTTCCGCGCGCCCCTGTGGTCACCATCATGGGCCACGTCGACCACGGTAAAACGTCCCTGCTCGACGCCATCCGCTCGACCAACGTCGTTTCGGGTGAAGCCGGCGGCATCACTCAGCACATCGGCGCCTATCAGGTCTTGACGCCCTCGGGTGACAAGGTGACCTTCATCGATACCCCGGGCCACGCGGCCTTTACGGCCATGCGTGCCCGCGGTGCCAAAGTCACCGACATCGTGATCCTCGTGGTCGCCGGCGACGACGGCGTCATGCCGCAGACGGTCGAAGCCATCAGCCACGCCAAGGCCGCCGGCGTCCCCATCATCGTCGCCATCAACAAGATGGATAAGGCCCAGTCCGACCCGCAGCGCGTCCGCACCGAACTCCTGCAACACGAAATCGTGGTGGAAAGTCTGTCGGGCGACACGCAGGACGTGCTCGTTTCGGCCACCAAGCGCATGAACCTCGATAAACTGCTCGAGGCCATCCAGCTGCAGGCCGAAATCCTCGACCTCAAAGCGAACGTCGAACGCCCGGCCGAAGGCGCGGTGATCGAAGCCAAGCTGGAGCGTGGCCGCGGTCCCGTCGGCACTGTCCTCGTCCAGCGCGGCACGCTCAAAGTCGGCGACATTATCGTTGCCGGTCAAGCCTGGGGCCGCGTCCGCGCCCTCATCGACGACCACGGTGCCAACACGCCCACCGCCGGTCCCTCTGTCCCCGTCGAAGTCTTGGGCTTCGATAGCGCGCCGGAAGCCGGTGACGCGTTCGCCGTCGTCGAAAGCGAAGCGCGCGCCCGTGAAATTACCGATTATCGCATCCGCAAGCGCCGCGAGACGCTGGGTTCGGCTGGAACGCCGCGCACGCTCGAACAGATGATGCAGAACCTGAAAGACGCCGCCGGTAAGCAGGAGTTCAACCTCCTTCTCAAGGGCGACGTGCAGGGTTCGGTCGAAGCCATCATCGGCTCGCTCGCCAAGGTCGGCAACGACGAAGTCATGGCTCGCATCGTCCACTCGGGCGTCGGCCAGATCACCGAGTCCGACATCGCCCTCGCCAATGCGTCGAAGACCATCGTCATCGGCTTTAACGTCCGCGCGAACGCTCAGGCCAAGCACGCCGCCGAACAGCAAGGCATCGAAATCCGTTACTACTCGATCATCTACGATCTGGTGGATGACGTGAAATCGGCCATGTCCGGCCTGCTCGCCCCAACGAAGAAAGAAAACTTCCTCGGCTACGCATCGATCAAGCAGGTCTTCAACATCACGAAGGTTGGCAAGGTCGCGGGCTGTATGGTCACAGACGGCAAGGTGGAACGCGGCGCGAGAGTCCGTCTGCTGCGCGACAAGGTCGTGATCCACGAAGGCACCCTCTCGATCCTCAAGCGCTTCAAGGACGAAGTGAAGGAAGTTCCGATGGGCCAGGAGTGCGGTATGGCCTTCGCCAACTACCAAGACATCCGCGAAGGCGACGAAATCGAGTGCTTCCAAGTCGAAACCATCGCCCGCACGCTGTAAGATCCACTCTGCTACTCAATGGCCGGGCTTGACCCGGCCATTGTGCCGGACCTTAAGTCGCGCGAGCCAGATCGCACAGCGGTTGCAATCCGAACCCCGCCGCTCTAACAGTCGCCCTTGGTATTCGAACGAAAGGCCGCGCGCGGTTCGACCCCGCAGCGGATGACCCATGGCAAGAGACAATTCGAAATCGCGGTCCGGCGGTAGCAGATCGCGCGACGGCGATGACGACCCAAACGCCCGCCCCAAATCGAGATCCGCCGCGGCACCCGGAGCCCCCGCTGGCCCCACGCAACGCATGCTGCGCGTTGGCGAAATGATCCGCCACGAACTGGCGGCCGTGCTCTCGCGTGGCGAAATCCACGACGAGACGCTGTCGTCCACCGTGGTGACGATCCCCGAAGTGCGCATGTCGACCGACTTGAAGCTCGCGACCGTCTACGTCATGCCGCTGGGCGGTCTGAATGTCGAAGCCGTGGTCGCAGCGCTGACCAAGAACCAGAAATACATCCGCAGCGTCATCGCCAAGTCGATCAACCTCAAGTTCGCCCCCGAGGTCCGCTTCCGCCACGACGAAACCTTCGACGAAGCGATGCGCATCGACAAACTCCTCCACTCCGCCAAGGTCCGCCAAGATCTCGAAAAGAAAGAGTGACGGAGCAGCTTGCTCGCACTCTCAATTTACGTCATCCCGGCGAAGGCCGGGACCCAAGCAAGTCAGTGCTTTGGGCGACCGGGTCGCCAAAACAAAACCTGCTTTGGTCCACGCAATAAAGAGAACCAATCCACCACATGGCACGACGCAAACAAGGCAATCCAGTTCACGGCTGGCTGATCCTGGATAAGCCGCTGGAAATGACCTCGACCACCGCGGTCGCGGTCGTCAAACGGTTGCTCGCCGCCCAGAAGGCAGGTCACGCCGGCACCCTCGACCCGCTCGCCACCGGCATCCTCCCCATCGCTCTGGGCGAGGCGACCAAAACCGTGTCCTACGCCGTCGATGGCGAAAAGGCCTACCGCTTTACGGTTCGCTGGGGCGCTGAAACGACGACCGACGACACCGAAGGCCCTGTCACCCAGTCGAGCGATAAGCGCCCGACGATTGCCGGCATCGAAGACCACCTCAAAGCCTTCACCGGCGAAATCATGCAGGTGCCGCCGCAGTTCTCCGCCATCAAGGTGGACGGCAACCGCGCATACGACCTCGCCCGCGAAGGCGAAATCGTCGCCCTGGAAGCTCGGCCCGTGATTATCGACCGCCTCGTCGTCGTCGATATGCCCGACGACAGCACCACCGTGTTCGAAGCCGAATGCGGCAAGGGTACTTACGTCCGCGCCATCGCACGCGACTTGGGCCGGGCGATGGGCTGCTTTGGCCACGTCATCGCGCTCCGCCGCACCCGCGTCGGGCCGTTCAGCGAAGATGATGCCGTGACGCTGGCTGAACTCGAAGCCGCCATGAAGCCCCCGGGCGATGCCGATGCAGCTCTACCCCCGCCCGGCCCCTTCGCCGCTAAAATCATGCTGCCCGTCGAGGCAGCCTTGACCAACATCGCTGAAATCCCCGTCAGCGCATCGGATGCCGCAACGCTCGCGCGCGGACAGCCGGTCCTGATTCGCGGTCGCGACGCCCCCATCCACTCGGGCGCTGCGTATGCTATCTGCCAAGGCCGCATCATCGCCATCGGCGAGATCGCCCAAGGCGCCCTCCAGCCGACCCGGGTGTTCAACCTTGGTTCGGGACCCCGGTAAGTAACATTGCCCCGGGCGGCGGCGTAAACCCAGCAACACCGAAACCAAATTTCGGTCACGCCGTATATGTAGTGTGTTGCTACCCATCCTTATCGCCCAGGAGCCGCCGTTTCATGCTGATCCGCAATCGCAGCGATATCGCCTCGTCCGAGATAACCCCGCGCGGTATCTATCTGCGGCGGCGGGAGTTCCTGGCGGGCACAGCAGCCATTGGCGCGGCATCCATGTTTGGCAGGCAAGCGAACGCCCTCAAGCTCGAAGCGGCAAAAAGCAAATACTCAACGAACGATAAGCTGACCTCCCTAAAGGACGTGACGAGCTACAACAACTTTTACGAATTTGGCCTGGAAAAGACCGACCCGGCAGCCAACGCCCACACGCTCAAAACGACGCCGTGGACGGTCAAGCTCGACGGCCTCGTCAATAAGCCTGCCGACCTCCAGCTCGAAGATTTGATCAAGCCCTCCGCGCTCGAAGAACGCATCTACCGCATGCGCTGCGTCGAAGCGTGGTCGATGGTCATTCCCTGGGTCGGCTTCCCGCTTGCCGACGTCATCAAGCGCGCAGACCCGCAAAGCTCGGCCAAGTTCGTCGCGTTCGAAACGCTGGTCCGCCCGTCCGAAATGCCGGGTCAAAAGGGCCTCTTCCAATCGCTGCCCTGGCCGTACGTCGAAGGCCTGCGTATGGATGAAGCCATGCACCCGCTGACGATCCTGGCGGTTGGCCTCTATGGCGAAACGCTGCCCAATCAGAACGGCGCGCCGCTTCGTCTTGTGGTGCCTTGGAAGTACGGCTTCAAATCCATCAAATCGATCGTGCGGATCACGCTCACCGGAACGCAGCCCAAGACCACTTGGAACGCTGCCGGTCCGAACGAATACGGCTTCTATTCCAACGTCAATCCCGCAGTCGATCACCCGCGCTGGACCCAAGCCACCGAACGCCGCATCGGCGAAGGCGGCGTGTTCAACAAGCGCCGCGACACCCTCCCCTTCAACGGCTACGCCGACCAGGTCGCCAGCCTCTATTCCGGCATGGACCTGACGAAGAATTTCTAGCTTACATCGTCATCCCGGCGTCATCGGACTCGATGCCAACTAGAAGATGCCGGGACCCAAGCATGCGCAATCTATCAGCGCCGCCGCCTCTTCGCGTCTATCTGGAATCCCGCATCATGAACGCGCGCACCCTCAGCAAGCCCAAATCCTGGTCTCTCTCTCCAGAGTGGATCAAAGCGGCGGTCTACACGCTGGGCATGACCCCGGCTGTGTACGCATTCTATCAGGCGTTCACGGGTCAGCTTGGCGCGGACCCGCTGAAAACGCTGGAGAAGCTTATCGGGCTGTGGGCGCTGCGATTCCTCGTCATCGGTTTAGCGATCACGCCCTTGCGCAAAATCAGCGGAAACGAGTGGAATTTTGTCCGCTACCGCCGCGCGATCGGTCTGCTCGCGTTTTTCTACGCAGTGCTGCACGTCATCGTCTACGTCTGGCTCGACCAGGACTTTAACCTCGCCGCGATCTGGAAAGACCTCGTCAAGCGCCCTTACATTACGGTAGGTATGCTGGCATTCACCATCCTGGTCCCACTGGCGATCACGTCGAACACGACGATGATCAAGCGCCTGGGCGCGGTCGCGTGGCAGAAGCTTCACAAGTGGGTTTACCTCGCAGTCCCCGCCGGCTGCCTCCACTTCATCTTGCTGCAAAAGCGCTGGCCGCCCGAGCCGCTGATCTATGCCGCGATCACCGCAGCCCTGCTCCTCTGGCGCGTATGGGACGCCAACAACAAGCCCGTCCGCAAACCGCGCGGCGCCTAACATTGCGATCAATCAAAGTCAGACTCGATCAACCGCGCGAAGCGTAGACTGCGATGGGGGCTTCGAACGGAGCACGTCAATGACCAAGCGCATCGCCATCATCCAAGGTCATCCCGACCCGGCGGGAAACCATTTGCTGAATGCCATGGCCGACGCCTACGCGCAGGCAGCGATCGAATCCGGGCACGAAGTGCGACGCATCGAAGTGGCCAAGCTCGAATTTCCGCTGCTGCGCACTCAGGCCGATTTCGAGACCGGCAAAATACCGCCCTCGCTTGCCCAATCTCAAGATGACATGCGTTGGGCGCAGCACTGGCTATTCCTGTTTCCACTCTGGCACGGCACCATGCCGGCTTTGTTCAAGGGCTTTCTCGAACAGATTTTCCGGCCTGGTTTCGCAATGGAATATCAGGCGAGGGGGTTCCCAAAGAAACTGCTCGCGGGACGTTCTGCCCGCATTGTCGTGACCATGGGCATGCCGCCATTGATGTACCGCTGGTACTTTGGGGCATTCGGAGTGCGTGGATTCGAACGCAGCATGTTGAGCTTTGCCGGCATCAAGCCGATACGAGAAAATTACTATGGCCTAACATTCGCCGGCGAGAAAAAGCGCGCACGCTGGATTGAAGACGTGCGCGCTCTTGGCAAGCGAGCGGACTGATCGCAATCAAGTCGAAGGCTTCAGGCAGTTGGTCAGATTGCTCGATAGCGTCCGCATCAGCGTGAAATACAACTCAGGCCCAGCCTCAAGCGAAATGCCTTCTGGGTCTAGCGTCCCGGCACGGGCTTTCGTGCGCTCCGTTACAGCCGCGACAAGCTTGGGCTGAAACAGCGGCTCGGCGAACACGCAGGCCGCATCGAGCGTACCGATCTTGCCGCGCAGCGCGCTCAACCGTTTCGCGCTCGGCTGCACGTCGGGGCTGACGGTGATCGACCCCACCGCCTGCAGTCCGAACCGCTTTTCAAAGTACTGATAGGCGTCGTGGAAAACGATGAACGGCCGCCCGGCAACCGGCTTGGTCTGCGCAGCAATCTCCGCCGACAGCGCGTCGATGCGCGTCGCGAGCTTGGCGGCGTTCGCTGTATAAGTCGCCGCGTGGTCGCCATCTTTCTCGCTCAACACGCTGGCGATTTTCTGTGCCATCAGCTTGGCATTCTCGGGATCAAGCCACACGTGGCCGTCCTTGGCACCATGCGCATCGTCGTCGTCGTCATGATCTGCATGTCCATTCTGCTTGTCATGATCGGCATGAGCGCCATGGTCATGCTCTTCGAATGTTGCCCCTGTCCGCCGGTCGAGCAGCGTCAGGCCAGCCGTATCGGCCAGCGTCACGAGCGTGACCGATGCAGGGAGTGCTTCGCTGATTTTCTCGCTGAACGGCTCGACGTTTCCCGACACGCGAAAGAACACGTCGGCTGAATTGATCGCCGCAGCCCCCGATGGCTTCAAGGCAAACGTATGCGGCGAAGCTGATCCCTCGACGAGCAGCTTGGGCACGCCGGCACCCTCCATCACGGCGGCAGCCAGAGAATGAATGGGCTTCGACGTAACGACGACTTTCAAATCGGCAGCGTCAACGGCAGTCGAAAATGACGCGAACGCGGTCAGGGCGCTCAAGGCTAATCCATATCGATACATGCGGACGCATCCTCCAGATTGAATATGTTATAGTATAACATTACATAAGTCTGTTGGGAAGCGTCGAATTGCGCAGCCCCCTTGCTGGCCGTGGTCATGGAGTTGCTGTAGTTTCAAACGATAAAATGGCCGGGTCGAGTCTTCGGCCACGCCATATCGCAACAAGGGCCCAAAACATGCGGCTATCCCTATCCATAACCTTCTGGGCAATCGCGCTCGTCGCAGGTCTCGCGACGCCTGCCGCGGCCCATCCTCACGTTTGGGTCACCTCCAAGGCCGAGGTGGTCTACGACAAGGACCAGATCGCCGCGATCCAGCATCACTGGACGTTCGACGAGTTCTATACCGCGATGGCGATCCAGGGCCTCGACACCAACAACGATGGCATCTACTCGCGCGAAGAACTGGCCGAACTTGCCAAGGTCAACATGGACGGCCTGAAGGAGTTCGACTTCTTCACCTACGCCAAGCTTGCCGGCAAGGCAGTGGAATTCGCCCCCCCCGTCGACCAGTGGCTTGAGCACAAGGACGGCATCCTCACGCTGCACTTCAAACTGCCGCTGAAGCAGCCGTTGGAGGCCGGTGCGAAGGGCTTCCAGTTCGCCGTCTACGACCCAAGCTTCTTCATCGCCTTCGAATTGGCCAAGGGCGATGCGATCACGCTCGCAGGCGCACCCGCCGGATGCAAAATCACCGTCGGCCAGATGGAAGAAACGCCTGAAGAAAAGACCCTGACGGGTGCCATGACCCAGCAGTTCGGTGGCTCGGGCACCAGTTCAACCAAAGCAGCGCAGGTCACATGCACCAATTCGTGAAGACGTGGACCGCGCGCGTCGTCTTGGCGCTGGCGGCGCTGTTCGTCGTCACGTCGCTGGCGATGGCGCAAGCCGAAGTGAAAAAATCCCCGTTCGGTGTGGGCCCCGCGCCCGCACCGGTCGCGTCGTCCAACACCGTCGCCGCACCCGTCGGTTCGAATGGCGTCTGGGGTTGGGTAATGGCAACCCAGCAATATTATCAGCGCGAAATGGCGACCGCCGTGCGCGATCTGAAAACCGCGAGCCCCATGGCGGCGGCCCTCTCGCTCGCCCTCATTAGTTTCATGTACGGCGTGCTCCACGCAGCCGGTCCCGGCCACGGCAAGGCCGTCATCTCGTCTTACGTGCTGGCCAACCGCCAGACGATGCGCCGCGGAATAGCACTGTCGTTCATGTCGGCGTTCTTCCAAGCCTGTTCGGCGATACTCATGGTCGCGGTTCTGGCACTTGCTCTCAAGGCCACCAGTCTGACGATGAAGTCCGCCGAATCCTGGATCGAAATCGCAAGCTGGGCCCTCGTTGCGCTCGTCGGCGTCTGGCTGCTCTATCGCCAAGTCAAGCCGATGCTGGCGGGCAGTTCCGCCCATGATCACGTGTCCCACCACGCATCCGCCGAGTTGGCGTCCGCCGGTCACGTCCACGGCCCCGGTTGCGGGCACGATCATGCCCCAGTCAAAAGCGCGCCGCGCGTGGCTTTCCCAGCCCCGGAAAAGGTTCACGTCCACGGCCCAGGCTGCTCCCATGGTGACGATCACGGACACGTCCATTCCGCAAGCTGCGGCCACGCCCACATGCCCGAACCCTCCCAGCTGCAAGGCCCCTGGGTCTGGAGCAAAGCCATCGCACTTGCCATGACGGTGGGCATCCGCCCCTGCACCGGCGCGATCCTCGTGCTCCTTTTCGCGTTGAGCCAAGGCATCCTGTGGGCAGGTATCTTCGCCACCTTCATGATGTCGCTCGGCACCGCGCTGACCGTCTCGGCGCTTGCAGCCTTGGCTGTCGGCTCCCGTGACCTGGCGGTGCGCCTCGCAGGCAAGGAAAGCGCCTGGGCCGGACGCCTTGAATCGGTCGTCGGTATAGGCGGCGCACTTCTCGTCATCCTGCTCGGCACCGCAGGCTTTCTCGTCGCCCTCCGCGGCCCTGCCCCGTTCTAATTTCCCTCCACTGTTTCCCCGGACGGCTTTTGCCGATCCGGGGTCTTTACCCATTTGAGTGTGGTAAAGGCCCCGGATCAGTGCTGCGCACTGTCCGGGGAAACAGTACGAGTGGATGGTGCCGCGATGTAATCAATGACCACCACCGTCCCAAACCGGCACGCGCGTTTACCAGCAGACCGCGTATTTTCATTTTTGTCTCGCACTTGAGCTAAAGTTTACGCGCGGGTAACCCTCCCGCGTTGTGAGCGTATCGGTGCCATGTCCCGTCTTCTGTCGCGTAAATCGTCCCGCGTTGCCGCCTCCCTTCTGGCGCTGGCGGTGATTGTGTCGCCTACTCAACGAGTCGACGCTGCCCGCAACGATGCCCTCGTGACGCCGGCCGCCGGTCCGTATGAACTTGTCATCGTCGAAGTCGAAGGCTGCATCTATTGTGAGATCCTTCGCCGCGACGTGATGCCGGCCTTCAACGCCTCGCCCGAAGCCAAGGAACTGCCGGTCCGCTTTCTCGACCTCAACACGCCCGAAGCCAAACAGCTCGAACTGACCGAGGGACCTCTGACGACCGTGCCGACAGTGCTGCTCGTCAAAGCCAACCGCGAAGTCGGCCGCGCCGCCGGCTACATGGGCCCCGAAGGCTTCTTCCATTCAATCAAGTGGATGATGAGCCACGCGGAGTAATTCCGCGCGCGGGGTTCCCTCGCCGCAGGCGAGCTTTCAGATCGGCGCGGAGTCACGCTCTGCGTGCTGTTGCACGGCGCGCAACGCAAAAAGACCAACAGCGCAACGCTAAACCACCTAATTGTCATTCCTGCGCGGATGGCGTCATATGGCCCAGGAGACAGTCGGAAAACCCTCAGGGAGTGCCGCCATGGACCGCCGTGATTTTCTGTTGGCAACGGGGAGCGCAGTGGTCGCCAGCGCCGCGCTCGGCAATCCGCTAACACGCGCGCCGGCTCAATCGCTTCGAGCTTCGGCGGCCTGCCCCCTCACGCTGACAGTCGCCGGTGCCGATAACGTCAGCTGGGACGTCGGCCAAGCCCGTGAACTCGCCCGCCGTATCGAGCAGGCAAGCGGCAACAGCTACGCCGTCTCGGTCGCCGATCCCGTCAACGTGAAAGCTGTTGGACTGAAATTCCTGGGCGCCTCGCAACTGACCGAGATCGACCGCGCCTTTGCCTTTGCCACCGGCCTGCCCGGCGGCGCGGCCCTCGGCGGCGGCGCCGTCGATATCTGGCTGACGACCGCAGGCGGCCAAGCGGCCCTCGATGAGCTCGCAGCCACGCACGGCCTGAAAGTCTTGATCGCAGCGCACGGCGGTGAGACGTTCCTATGGTCGGCGCAACCGCTGCAGACGGCGGCTGACTTTGCCGGAAAGTATGTCCTAGCTACCGGCTTAGGCTGCCACGTCGCGGCTGGACTAGGGGCTGAGCCGTGGCGCATTGTACCCGGTACTCCACGAGATCTTCTAGCGTCCGGGCAAGTCGCAGCGATTGAGGCCAACGTGCCAGACGCAATGGCTCAAGGCCTCTTTCAGGCGGCCCGCTTTGCCAGTACCAATGCCTTCGCCCCGCACGGACATGCAGGGGCGTTGACCGTCCGCCTTGACATGTGGAACGCCATGAGCCCGGCAGAACGCGGGGCCATCTCGTCCGCCGCGCAGGAAAACTATCGCGAATCCTTAACGGCGAATCGCACCTGCGAGGCTTTGAACCGCCAAGCAATCCGGCAGACGTATGCCATCGGGGTCAACCCCGTGCCGCAAGGTCTGGCCGCCTCCATCCAGACCGTCGCCCGTGCCGTGGTGGCCCAGGTCGCCAGCGACAGCCCGTCTGCCGCCAAACTGAACGCGAGTTACATGTCGTTCATGCAGGCACAGTAGGATTTGACGGGACGCGGTCGAACCGTTTAGGCTTTTCATCCGACGACGGCCCTGTTATAGCGTGCCAAATTGACGCGGTCTGCCAACAACGAAGGGAAGCGATGACATGGCGAAGGATCATCTGGCCGAAGTGAAGAAATACGTGCCCGCCGCCGACGAAAAGGCAGTCGCGGCCATCATCAAGCACCTCGGCATCGCCTTGAAGAGCGCCGACGCGTCGCTCGTCTCATGCTCAAGCAAGGACGAGCTGGCGCGCGTTCGCGACAGCTGGCTGAAGAAGAAGCTCGCCCTGACCGACGACGACAAGACGCTCGACAAAGCAATCGGCGACATCTGCAACCGCATGAAAGCGGACCACAACAAGGACCGCGTGGCATTTTATTACCTGCTGGCCGAAAAATACGGCAAGCTCGCCTCGCTGGTGAAGTGAGGGCATATCCCAACCACCGTGGCCGGGCTTGACCCGGCCATTCAAGACCGTGCGGGTGAGAATTTGCTCACCCCGCGTCGCATTTGCTCTGCGGCGACCCATGCATTACGGTTCGTAAAGATATCTATGTTAAGCAACTCCCGGTTGTGTTGAGACGTGTGATCTTGAGTAAAGTGTGATTGTCATGAATGCGCCCACCTTGAACGAATTGCGCAACGCGATTCCCGCCCGTGAACTCGCCGATGAAAAAATGATGCAAATTCGCGATTTGCTGGTGGGCGATTTCATTCGTGAAACCCAGGCCCGCATGATGGCGCTCGAAAACCGGGTCCGTGACCTGGAAAATGGCCTGAGCCAGCGCCTGACACTGCTGAACCAGCGTGTCGATAGCCTCGCGGCCGACCACACGGTCGATCGCCGCGCCGCTTTCGATGAACTCTCGAAGTATGTCGCCGACCTCGGCGACAAAATCCGCTCCATTCCGCGCTAGAGCCCCTGGCCGCCAGCCCTCGCTGGCGCAAGCGCCAAAGAGGCGTTGGCGAGCGCCGGATCGGAAAGTGATGACCTCGTTCAAGTCATTACTTTCGCAGCAAAAAGTTGCGCGAGTCAATCAATTGGGGTCTTGTGGTTTGTGATGTCCCAGTCTGTCGACAAACTGAAACAGTTGCTGTTTGAGCCTGAAAGCGAAGCGATTGCGGCGCTGACGAAGCGTATCGAATCCGTCTTTGATCGGGCGGGCACCAACGAGCGCTTCCAGGCCAGTGTCGCCAAGGTGCTCGATGGCGCGTTGCGCGAGGCCGAGGTCGAGCGCCACGATCAGGTGGCCTCTGCAATAGCGCCCCTCATCGTCAAAACCGTCAAAACCGAGATCCACAACTCGACCGACGATCTGGTGGAGGCGCTGTATCCAGCCACCGGTCGCATGGTGAAAGCTTATGTGGCGAGCGCCATAAAAGACCTCATCAACGAAATCAACCGCAAGCTCTCCGCCAACCCGTTCATGCTGCGCCTGAATTCCCTGCTCACGGGCCGCTCGGTTGGCGAGCTTGCTTTGGCCGACAGCCAGCGCCTCAAGGTGGAGGATGTATTCCTTATCCGCCGCGCGACGGGCGAACTGGTTGCCCGCTGGCCGCAGGGTGAGGGCCGCTCCAATCTTGATCACGTCATGGGTGGCGTGCTGACCAGTATCAACGAGTTCACCTCGCAAGCCTTCAAGGCCGAGGGGTCGGCGCTGCGTCAGATCGATCTGGGCGACGCGCGCGTTTATCTGCGGGTGTCGCCGTCCTACCTTCTGGCGGCCAAATGTTCAGGCACAGCGCCTGCCGGTGCCGAGCAAGCTTTCGACGAGGAGTTTTTGAACCTTGTAGATCGGCACGACGCGGCCCTGAATGCCGACACCCAATCCGGTGCAGAGGCAGCAAAGACGGCGCCCTTGCTCCAGGAACTGGCGTCCCATCTCGAAACCCGCCTGAGCAGTCTCCATCCGCGTCATGACAGTTTGCGCCGCGGTGTGCGGCCGCTGACGCTGCTGGCGGTGTTGATCGGCCTGCCGCTTGCGGGCTGGCTCGCGTGGAGCATCTTCGTCGACTATCGCCTGAGCCATACCGAATCGGTCGCGCGGGCGACGCTGAACAGCATCTCTGAAATGAACGGCTACCCCAACGAAATCAAAGCGTCCGAACGTGGCAATCTACTGACCATCTCCGGCCTCGCCCCCAACGATGCCGTGAAAGTCTCGCTCATCGCAAAGCTGCGCGACGCGCTACCCGGCGTCGGCATAAATGATCGCGTCAGCCCGGTGCCCGTACAAAGCGCCGACGTACGTCCGCTCCTCAACGAGCTGAAACAAGATCAGCGCACCTTCGAAGCCAAAGTTCAAGAGCAGGTCGCCAAGCAAAATCAGGAGCGCGCATCCCGCATGTTGGCGCGTACAACCGGCATATTGCGCGAAGCCGGTGCCGTGGCGGTCGCAGCCGACAAGACCGCAATATCTACGCTGGTCAATGAGGCCAGTACCTTAAACAAAACGCTGATCGATGACACCCCGCCTGAGGTGCTGGCCGCAGTGCCCCAGCATATTCAGGCTCTTGCGTCTAGCATCAAAGCGCTGTCGCTGTCGGGCTTGAAACCCGCAGCGAACGCGACGAACCTCGACGATGGCGCCACCTCCAGCGATACCGTCACGCTTGTCGATGCCGCCAACGCGGCCATGAATGCTGCCCTTGGCTACGTCGAACTGAGTGCGCTGAAGCGCAAGCTGGATGACGAGGCGGCTCGGCTGCGCGCGGCCATCGCGGCCATTCCCCCCCCGGTCATGACGCCCCGCGAGCAGTTGGAGAGGTATGCCCGGTCGAACGCCATCTTTTTCAACGAAAACGCATCCTTCCGCGACGAGTCCCAGGCTGCCCGCGTGCTGGATGAGATCGTCCGCTTGATGCGCCCCGACGCCTTGTTCCTGCGTGTCGTCGGCTATACCGACGATCAAGGCACCCCGGCCAAGAATCTCACTATCTCAAAATCGCGCGCTGAAACCGTCGTGGCCGCACTGGTCGCACGCGGCGTGCCGCAAAATCGTATTGTCGCGCTTAACCGGATTTCGTTGGAAACGAACGTCAGTCCGGCCAACGGCGTCGGCAGCGCCAACCGCCGTGTCGAATTCGAGGTTGGCTTTAACGGCGAAGGCAACCGCTGAATGAGCCGTGCCCGCAAAGTGATGCTGCTGGGTGAAATCGGCGTGGGCAAATCCTCGCTCGCGCGCCGTCTGGTGTTCGACAAATTCAGCCGCGAATACAAGCCGACGATTGGCGTCGAGGTCTATCGCTACGACATTGCGGCTTCCGCGCTGGGCGAGCCGGTGTCGCTCATCCTGTGGGACACTGACGGCAACTTCGGAGACGCCATTTTTCGCCATGTGTACATCAAACAGGCCGCCGCCGCCGTGATCGTCGGCGACCAGTCGCGCCCCGATACCATCGACAGCATGCTCCGCTTGGCACGCGGCTTTGCCGAAGTTCTCCCAGGCCGCGCGATCCATTTCGTGCTGAACAAGGACGACCTCGCAGATCCCGCCACCGGCACCGATGTCGAAGGCCGTTTGATATCACCGCAGATCGCCGAGTTGGGGCCGATCCCGTCGATCAAGACCAGCGCCATGTCGGGCGCGCACGTAGAACAAGCCTTCATCGCAACCGCAAAGGCCATCCTCCGCCGTGGACATTGAAACGCCCGCAGGCCAAAGAGCCATGATCGCAGCTGGCCGCTTCATCGCCAGCCGCAGCGTTTACGGCTTGGCGTGGATCGATGCCGGTCTCGTCGTCAGCGACCGCTATGGGGCCAAGGCCGATTTTATCGCAGTCGGCCAGCCAATCATCGACAGCGTGATCCCCTTCATCGGGTCCGAAGCCGACATTCTGGATCTGCAAAATAATCCGTCCGCCTCGATCGAACTACCCGGCGTTGTGATCCACAGCGGCGGCGACACGCAGGAGCGCTACAACCTTTCCCTGTTCTGGTCGCCAGAACAGTCCTGCTATCTGCTGCTCGTCGCCCGTGCGTCTCTGGACGCGGCACTCGAAATCGAGCTGTTGCGCCACGTCCGCGCGCGGCTCATGGCGGAAGCCGAGATCAAAGCAAAATCCGAGGAATTGGCCCGCGCCAATCGCGACTTGGAAGATTTCGCAGCCATCATTTCCCACGATCTGAAAGCGCCGATGCGCGCGTTGCACTATATGACCGATGACCTCGAAGCGACATTGGCGGAGAACCGCCTCGACGACGCCCGCACCAAGCTTGCCTGGATCCGGTCGCAGTCCAAACGCATGTCGTCGATGCTCAATGCGCTGTTGGACTATTCGAGCATCGGCCGCAAATCGCGCGCGCTGGAGCCGGTGGACACGAAGGCCCTCGTAACGTCCATTGCTAATTCACTCCCGCTCGAAGATGGCTTCCGCATTGTCGTTAATGGTGACTGGCCGGAAATCGAAACGTTGAAAGCGCCCCTCGACCTTGTGCTGCGCAACCTCGCGGATAACGCGATCAAGCACCACGACCGCCCAAGCGGCACCGTCACGATGGCGGCACGCGATACGCCCGGCGCGTTGCTCATCACTGTGTCCGACAACGGTCCAGGCATCGCGCCTGAGCACCGTCAGGCGATCTTCCTGCCGTTTCGCACTCTGGTCGCAGGCGATGCCGCTGCCTCAGCCGGTATCGGCATGGGGCTCGCACTGGTTGAACGGACCATCGAGAACATCGGCGGGTCGATCCGGCTGTTGCCGGTGGCATCTGGCCAGCGCGGCGCCACGTTCGAAGTGGTTTGGCCGAAGCTATTGAATGAACACAAACCTTAGACGTCAAGAGCGCAATTCGGTTGGCAATGCGGTTGCAAGCGCATAGGCTCGCTCCGAGAACAAGTTATCGTGGAGTGGTTAATTTTGCACGGACGTGCAAAACTGCTTCTTAGTAAAGTGTGAAACGGATTCATAAACGCGAAACGGTATAGATCGAAGTGTTTGGAAGCGTCCGGACTTTGCGAGTCGGGCGAATTCAAGCGTTCCAAGGTGTTAGGACGACGACATGACTTCGACCGGATCTGGCGGCGACTTTCTCGCCAAGAAAAATGAGAGCGTTCATCTAAGCAAGCAATTGCCAAAGCTGACAAACATTTTGATTATTGAAGACGATACCTTCGATGCCGACCGTCTGCGAGCGACGTTACGCGTGATCCTGGGTTACGAACCCAATGTCCGCCGGGCATCCACCTTAGGCTCTGCGCTTGATTGCGTCATCGCAAGCCAGCCTCAATTGGTGTTTCTCGACGATCTCTTAAAACCCGCCGATACCGCCAGCCACACAATTCCCTTTTTGCGCCGCGCCAAGTACGAAGGTCCTATCGTCGTCGTCAGCGGGCAAGTGACGCGCGCCCGCAAAGCCGAACTGATCGGGCTGGGCGCCACCGACGTCATCCACAAAGACGACGTGGACAGCGTCCGCCTCGCCGAAGCCCTTGCCCGCGTCTATAAGCTGAACTGACGTTTGGTGCGGGTCTGATCAAACATCGGCAGCGCCGCGCTGACGGTCGCCACGATGTAATCGTGAACGGTCCGCACAGGGCGCGCGTGTTCCACGTGGGCATGCGTCACGATCCAATAGGCCCGCCGCATGACGATGCTGGGCAATACCCGCTCCAGTCCGTCGTAACGATCCCTCGCGTAATCGTGCAGCAACCCGATCCCGAGCCCGCTTTGCACCGCCTCGATCTGGCCAAGCACGCTGGCACATTGAAACTGCGGCGCAGCTGTCAGCCCCAGTTCGGTGGAAAAATCGAGCGTCGCGGCAAACAGCAGATCGCTCACGTACGAGATCAAACGGTGGTTGGCCAAATCCGCCTTCGTCTTGAGCGGCGGTGCACCGGCGAGGTAGGCAGTGCTCGCAAACAGCGACAGCGAATAGTCGGCCAATTTGCGCACGCGCAGCCGCCCCTCGACCGGCCGCTCGACCGTGATCGCAATATCGGCCTCCCGTTTTGACAGCGAAAACGACCGCGGCAACGGCACCAGTTGAACCCCAAGTCTGGGGTGCTCGGCCAGCAGCGGCGTAAACCGGCTCGCCAGAAACAGGGTACCGAACCCATCCGGCGCGCCCACCCGCACGGTGCCCTCGATCCGGTCTGCATCCGGCGTCAGCGCGGTCCTGAGATTGAGAAATTCCGTCTCGATTTTGGCCGCATGCTCAAGAAACGCCCGTCCCGCAACGGTCAGCTCGCTGCCCGTCGTCCGCCGGTCCAGCAGCCGCACGCCAAGCGATGTCTCCAACGCATTGATCCGCCGCGTCACGGTCGCCTGATCAAGCTTGAGCTTGCGCGCAGCCGCCAGCAGCTGCCCCTCGCGCGCCACCGCCAGAAACACCCGCGCATGATCCCAATCGAACTCTGACGTGAATTTTTGCATATCGGTTCCGAGACTATTAGCATTGCCGCATAACGTCAAAAACTGCAATAAGGTGCCTATGACAAGGACCCATTAAAGCGGCCACCCTTGTGGCCGGAGCGCCGGAGAGGCGCCGGCGGGAGCGCCGGATTCGACAGTTCCGGACTCCTCCTGGCCGGAGCTGTCGCAACAAGAGAGAGAACTCATATGACCAAGACGCTCACCCACTTCATCGGCGGCAAACACGTCGAGGGAAAATCCGGCCGCTTCAGCGACGTCTATTGGCCCATGACCGGCGAAGTCGCTGCCCGTGCGCCGTTGGCAAGCAAGGCCGAGGTGGCCGCAGCCGTTGCCAACGCCAAGGCGGCCCAGCCCGCTTGGGCGGCGACGAACCCGCAGCGCCGCGCACGCGTGATGATGAAATTCTGCGAACTCATCAATCGCGACATGGACAAGATGGCCGACCTTCTGGCCCGAGAGCACGGCAAGACCGTCCCCGATGCGAAGGGCGACATCCAGCGCGGGCTTGAGGTGGCCGAGTTCGCTTGCGGGATCCCGCATCTATTGAAGGGCGACTACACCGACGGCGCAGGACCCTCGATCGATATCTTCTCCATGCGTCAGGCGCTGGGTGTCGTATCGGGCATCACCCCGTTCAACTTCCCCGCCATGATCCCGCTGTGGAAGCTCTGCCCCGCGATTGCGTGCGGCAATGCCTTTATCCTGAAGCCGTCGGAGCGCGATCCGTCGGTGCCGCTCATGCTGGCCGAATTGATGATGGAAGCAGGCCTCCCCGCCGGCATCCTCAACGTCGTCATCGGCGACAAGGAATCGGTCGATGCAATTCTCGACCACGAGGACATCCAGGCCGTCGGCTTCG
Organism: Hyphomicrobiaceae bacterium; assembly: GCA_031365425.1. Lineage (GTDB taxonomy): Bacteria > Pseudomonadota > Alphaproteobacteria > Rhizobiales > Hyphomicrobiaceae > JANXVY01. Next base: position 6,539 of record JANLYB010000297.1, on the reverse strand, counting down.
TCGGCTCGACCGACATCGCAGCCTATGTTTACGCTCGCGCTGCGGCCACCGGTAAGCGCGCACAGTGCTTTGGCGGCGCCAAGAACCACATGATTGTCATGCCGGACGCCGACATGGAACTCGCCTCCAACGCCTTGATCGGCGCAGGTTATGGCTCAGCAGGCGAGCGCTGCATGGCGATCTCGGTGGCGGTGCCCGTCGGTGACAAAACCGCCGACGCGTTGCTTGCCAAGCTCATCCCCAAGATCGAGAGCCTCAAGATCGGACCCTCCACCTCGATGGATGCCGACATGGGCCCACTGGTGACGAAAGCCCACCTCGAAAAGGTCAAATCCTACGTCGAACTCGGCATCAAGGAAGGCGCCGAACTCAAGGTCGATGGCCGCGGATTCAAAATGCAGGGCTATGAAAACGGCTTCTACATGGGCGGCTGCCTGTTCGACCACGTCACGCCGGACATGCGGATCTATAAGGAAGAAATCTTCGGCCCGGTTCTGTCCGTCGTTCGCGCCAAGGACTACGAACAAGCCCTCCGCCTGCCCTCGGATCACGCCTACGGGAATGGCGTCGCGATCTTCACCCGCGATGGTGACGCCGCTCGCGACTTTGCCTCACGCGTGAACGTGGGCATGGTCGGCATCAATGTCCCGATCCCGGTGCCGCTCGCCTATCACACCTTCGGCGGCTGGAAGAAGTCGGGCTTCGGTGACCTGAACCAGCATGGCCCAGACAGCATCCGTTTCTATACGAAGACCAAAACGGTTACCGCCCGCTGGCCCTCCGGCATCAAGGAAGGCGCTGAGTACGTGATCCCGACGATGAAGTAATGATACCAATCCGCGCAGAAGAGTAGAAACGTCTGCGGGCTGGTACTCGTATTGGTTGCAGTGCAATAAGAATGCGGGTTGCGAGCCACGAGTTCGCAACCCGTAATTGCGCGCGAAGTTCTACTTCTTTTTGCCCGCCCCGGCCTTTTGAGTGGCTGTAACCGACGAAAACGGCGAAGGGCTTGCAGTTGAGGCTGCGGGTTTCTTATCGGCCTTTGGCTTCCGCTTTTCCTTGTTGCTTCTTTGTTCTTTTCCCATAGCTGCACCCTTATGTTGTTGTGCTGATCATCAGGCCTTGTGAATAAGCTGTTTACCAGTCTTCGCGTATAAAAGGTCCGATGATCCTACAATTGCACAGCGTCGCCCGGCCAACCAGCGCAATACCACCATGTTTTCCATGTGGCCCATTTGCGACTCTAGGCCGTAAAACGCCTCGCAGGGGTTGCAAAAAGCGGGTTTGAGTCTATTTTTTTTGCATGCGCGTCCTTGGGTTGTTTGCGTAAGAAGCCCTTTAGCGAACAAGCGCCGGGAGATGATGATGAAGAATTCGACTACGGGAACCCTCGTGGCTGTTGCAGCCGTCCTGTTGGGTACGATCCAGACACTTGCCGCCACCGTTGACGGGATCAGCGGCCCGGTTTTCGTTAACAAGGGTCGGGGCTTCCAGACCGTTACCGCTGCAACGCAAATCAATCCAGGTGACATTGTCATGGCCCGCGATGGCGGACGTGCGGAAGTCATCTATGCCGACGGTTGCCGCACCCGCGTCGAAGCTGGCCAGCCTGTTTCGGTTGCTAGCTCGGGCGGCATAAAGGACGGCGGCGTTGAGCTGAGCCCTTGCGCTGCGGATGGCCGTGTTGCTGGCGCTGGTGGTATCGCGCCGGGCGCGTTGCTGGTTGGTGGGGTCGTAGTTGCGGCCGGCATTGGTGCCGCTGTGATCCTTTCTAACAACGACAGCAAGCCTTCAAGCCCGTAATTGCGGCTCAAATTTCGGCTAACGACTCAATTGCGGGGTGATTTTCACCCCGCAATTTTTGTTTTGAGCGCGAGCGCGTGCCGCCGGCACTGACCGCGTTTCGAGCAGCGTGCTCCACGATACCTACACGCTTTGGTTGTGAAAACTGTTTCACCCGTGATTTGCTGTCGCAGTGCAGCATAAAGCCATTATTCGGCTGCACGCATGGGGTCGAAGGGGTCTACTTCGATCCACATAATTGCGAGACCGTAGATGAACATTCGACCATTTGCGACGATTGCGTTGATTGCGTTTTCAAGTTCGGCAGGTGCATCCGACGAATCTAAGATTCCCCCTGAAGTGACTCCATCCATGCGCGCCGCGTGCGAGTCCGATGTTCGCCGCCTTTGCATCAGCTCCAACTCGACCGTTGAAAGCGTACGCAACTGCGTGCTCGCCAAATTCATGAAGCTCGGCAAACGCTGCCAAGTCGAAATCGCCTCCGCCGGTTTAGCTCCCTAATTCCCTTGACGCGTGGCGCAGTCCGGCCCCATGTCACCGCTCCAGTCGGTCGGACGACCGCTCGCCCGGCAACGGGCGGGAGGAAAGTCCGGGCTCCACGCAGACACGGTGGCGGCTAACGGCCGCCGGGGGCAACCCTAGGGACAGTGCCACAGAAAACAGACCGCCCGTCCCGGCTTGCCGGGGCAGGTAAGGGTGAAACGGTGCGGTAAGAGCGCACCGCGCGGCTGGCAACAGTCGCGGCAAGGCAAACCCCACCGGGAGCAAGACCAAATAGGGGTGACCTCGTGCGGGGCAACCTGGCACGGAGCTAGTCTACGAGCCGTCACCCGGGTTGGTTGCTACAGGCGGCTGGCAACAGCCGTCGCAGATGAATGGTCGTCGCGGCGGGGCAACCCGCCAAACAGAACCCGGCTTACAGACCGACTGGATTTATTCTCGCGCGCCCACCTCAGCCGCGTCAGCAGCTCACGAGCAAAGAACCGGCGCCCGCGTCATCGCCCCGCGATGCGCTGCATCGACGCCGGAGCGCCATGGCGCGTGAGCTCTAAAAACTCTTCTTCCCGGCCCAGGCATCTTCGAGTTCAGGGGACCACAAGGCGATGGGTTCTTCGATTTTGTCGACGCGCACGAATCGGACACCGACCCACTTCTCCGTCTGGTGACGGGGTTCACACCAAGCCTGAAAGCCTTTGCAGTCGATGATGAGACCGAAGCGGAACGGCAAAACCTTGGGCACCTCGCATTCGAGCAACGCACCGCCTTCCGAGACGTTGCGCACGAGACAAGCGATCTTGGGCCGGCCGTCGATCGCAAGCCAGCCATGGAGGCAGGTCTTACGGCGTCCGAATTCGCGGCGTTCGACAAAGGGTTGGGCGGCGCGCATGGGAGTCTCCTATCGGCCTAGAAAACGAACGAGGCTGCTGGCGAGTGCGGCGGGAGCTTCGTCGGCCGGTGCGTGATTGCAGCCGCCGATCTGCTCCAATCGGGCATGAGGCAGGAGCGAGGCAAGGGTGCGCCCTGTTGAAAGCGGCACCACCTCGTCGTGCGTGCACCACACGAGCAAGGTGCGCTGAGAGACGCGGCTGTAGGCGCGGGCAAGTTCGCGAGGGCTGAGCGCAGGCGCGATCTGGCGCGCAGTCTGAATGTAGGCGTGGCGCGCCGCGGCATCGTAAAACGGCTCGGCATAGGCGTCGGCGTCGGCCTCGGTGTAGCGTCGCGACAGGTCCCGCGTGCTTGAGGCGCCGATTGCAATACGGGTCATGACGTCTGCAGGAATCGCGGTCAGCAACGCATAAGGCAGCACCGGCTGCTGCATGAGCGCTACGATGGGCGTAAGAGGCTGCGGTAGCGCGGGCGCATCGATGAGGACGAGCTGGCGAATCCGTGCCGGATCGCGCCGCTTGAGCTCCACGGTCGTCAGCAGCGCCACCACGCCGCCGAATGAGTGTCCAACAAGCGTAACGTTGGTTAGACCCCGCCCGGCCAGAAACCCGGCGATCAGCCGCGCTTGATCGGCTGCCGAATAGGCGGTGTCGAAGACTTTGTCGGAGCGGCCAAATCCTTTGAGATCAATGGCGATCACCCGATGCGAGCGCGCAAGAACCGGCGCAATGAACCGCCACGAATAGGTCGATCCGCCCAGCCCGTGCAGCAGCACGACCGGCTGGCCGTGACCGCGCTCCTCGGCATAAAGCGAGATCGGAACGCTAGAAAGTCCGCGCAAGGCAAACCGGTAGGCGAAGACAGCATCGCTCGATGCCATGGCCGATGGCGCGCCCAGAAAGGCGATGAAGAAAGCGCATGCGCCCCCCAGAGCCCACCGCCAACGCGAGACCAACATTACCGAACTCCCAAAACGCACACTCCGGCATCGCACAGTCTAGCCAGTGTATGGTTTCCAGATCGCTAACGCCCGTTCCACGGCCGGCAGATCATGTCCTGCCCCTCGCCCGCAATGTGATCGGATAGCGGCGTCACTCATCACTGTCGGCAAACCGGTAGCCGACGCCGGGTTCGGTCAGAATGAACGTTGGATCGGCTGGATTGAGTTCGATCTTCTGGCGGAGCTGACCGATGAACACACGCAGGTACTGTGTGTCGCCGGTGTGGGCTGGTCCCCAGACGGCGGCGAGGATCTGCCGGTGCGTGACGACCCGCCCCGCGTTGCGGACGAGCACATGGAGCAGATCGTACTCCTTGGGCGTGAAGCGCACTGTCTCGCCATTCAAACTCACTTTACGGGCCAGCGTGTCGATCTCCAGGCCCCCTTGGCGGTAGACCGTCGTCTCGCGCGCCTCCTGCGCCTGATGACGGAGCGCCGCGCGAATACGCGCCAGCAGTTCGCCAATCCCGAACGGCTTGTTGATGTAATCGTTGGCCCCAAGATCGAGTGCTGCGATCTTTTCGCTTTCCCGGTCGCGTGCCGAAAGCACGATGATGGGGACCGTCGACCATGCGCGGATTTCCGTGATGACGTCCTTTCCATCGCGGTCGGGCAATCCCAGGTCGAGGATGATGAGAGCCGGGGCCTGGGTTGCCGCCGCCTTGATGGCGTCAGCCGCCGTCTCCGCCATGATCACCTCGAACCCGCTTGCCGTCAGGCCCGGCCGTAGAAACCGATGGATCTGCGGCTCGTCATCGACCACCAGGATCCGCGTTTGCCCCGTCATTGATGTCCTTTTCGCCGTCTGCTGCCGCATTCCGCTTTCCAGCAACCACATCTGCGACCGGAAGGCGAACGATGAGGCGTGTTCCCTTCCCGTCCTTGGCCGGGCTTTCGGCGCGGATCGTTCCACCCATCGCGGTCGCGATGCCCCGGCAGATTGCCAATCCAAGCCCCGTGCCTGCCGGACGGCCATCATGAGCCTTGCTACGATAGAACTTTTCAAACACACGTTCGAGGTCTTCCTTCGGTATTCCCGACCCCTGATCCCGGACGCTCAGAACCACCTCCGCCCCATCGCGCCGCACATGCACGGCGAGCGGTGTCTCGGGCGGAGAATACTTGTTGGCATTGTCCAGCAGATTGAACACCATCTGCTCGATCAGGCTGCCGTCCCCACGCACGAGCGGCACCCCGGGTTCGATCGTGATCTCGACTTGACGCTGTTTGAAGGCCTTGTGGATTCGCTCGGTCGCCGAACGCACCGCATCGCTGATATCGACCCAATCCGTCTTGACCTCAATGGCCCCCGCTTCGAGCCGCGTCATGTCGAGCAGGTTGGCCACAAACCGTTGCAGCCGTCGGGCTTCCTCCTCAATGGCGGCAAGAAGATCGTCGCGATCGCCCTCTGTCAATCGCTTGCCGAACGCGCGTATGGTGGTGACTGCCCCGAGGATCGACGACAACGGCGTTCGCAGGTCGTGAGAAATCGACGACAGCAAGGCCGACCGCAACCGCTCGCTTTCCGCAAGCGCCTGCGCCTTGGCCGTTTCATCGACGAGCAGCGTGCGCTCGATGGCCAGGGCGGCTTGGTCAACTAGCGCCTCCAGCATGCGCTCCGCCTCAAGCGCCAGCGGCTCCCGGAAATTTTCCGGTTGCAACCCCGCCACGCCCAGCACACCGCGAGACGTTTTCAGCGGCCGGAATTGGAACTGCGCATTAGGCAACGTATTGGACCCCCAACCCGTCGTCTGCCTACGCTCGAAGGCGCTCCGCGCCGCCGCCCACTCCCCCGGTCCCAACCGGTCCTCAGGCGGCGATGCATGGCGCATCGACAAATTTTCTCCATCGGCCAGCAGCACGATCGCCCGGCCCTTGGCCAATTGCGCCATCTGCGAGCAGATGGCCCCCAACACGTCGTCAAGCTTCGCGGTGCCCGACAGCTTGCGGGTAAAGTCATAGAGAGCCCGTGTCTGTTCCGCCCGGCGCGACGCAGCATTCGATTGTTCGCGAACCCGCCCGGCCAGTCCCCCGGTCAAAATCGCCACCATCAGAAACGTGACGAGCGCAAACAACTCATGCGGCTTGGCGACGGTTAAGGTGTAGATCGGCTCAACAAAAAAGAAGTTGTAAGCGAGGAACGACAGCACGGCGGCCCAGATTGCCGAAACCGTACCTTGATTGACTGCGCACAGCAGAACCGCCGTCAGAAACAACATGGACAGGTTGTTCAGTTCAATCCAGTGAACGAGAAATCCGCCCGCAAGAGTAGCAAGGCCGGCTGCGAGAATTGCAACGTAGAACGCCCGGCTCGATAAATTAGTCAGCACCGGCGGCAATCTCACGGAAA
>JANLYB010000139.1:0-19694 GCA_031365425.1 Hyphomicrobiaceae bacterium | reverse complement strand
GTCAGCACGAGCCAGCGCTCGATCCCGCCCGGCTCATCGCCATGACCGTCGTGATCCAGCATCCGGTGCGCCCATTCCCGGCGCAGTTCGCGATCCAGGACGCGGCCCATGAACGCCGCATCCTTGCGCGGTACGGCAGCCTGATAGCAATACCGGTTCAGCGCCCAGGCCTGAACCTGGCCCTTGTTGAGCTTGCCGCCGTGCAGCGCTTTATGGAACGGATGCTTGTCATGATAGCGCTCGGCCCCGACCGCGCGGATTGCGGCCTCAAACTCAGGAACAGACATCGGCGCTTCGGGCGGCGTGTCGATCTTCATCGTCAAATGTTTGTTCATAGGCGCACCTCCATTCCATCAAAGCCGACTTCCCAGCCTTCCGCTTCCACCGCGCGGCGGGCGTCCGACCCATCTTCCAGGGCCGGATTCGAATTGTTGATGTGCACGTAGATACGCCGCGCGATGTTGAGCGGTTTAAGCACGGCCATTGATCCATCAGGCCCCGACATGGAGATATGCCCCATGCGCTGGCCAGTCTTGGCCGACAGCCCTTGGGAGACCATTTCGTCGTCGGTGAACAGCGTGCCGTCGAGGAACAGCAGGCTCGCCCCGGCAATCCGCTTCGCCAGCGGTTGTTCGATTTCGGCAACGCCAGGAATGTAGAAAAACTCTTTGCCACTTGCCCGTTCGCGGATCCGCAGCCCGATCGTGTCGCCGAGCTTGCTGCCGTAATTCGCGCCCTCGGTTTCCAGATACAGCGCGATCTTCCCAGGCACAGCGAATGCTTCGACCGTCAGCCCCAGATCGATCCCGTCGCCCTGAAGATCAATCGGCATATCGAGCGGCATCGATAGCCGTGGCGCATTTTCATGCGACACGACATTGAACACTGAGTTTGCTTCAAGCGTCGCCATGACGCGTTCGGCGGCATAAATGGAGAACTTCTGTCCCTCCCGCAGGTTGATCAGCCCCGCGATATGATCGACATCGCCATTAGTCACGACCACTGCCTTGATCGGGCTGTCCCTCAGTCCCTTGCTGATGCGTGCCCCAAGCTCGGGCGTGTCGTTGATCTGCTGGCGCAAATCCGGCGACGCATTGAACAGCACCCACGATTGCCCGTCGGTGCTCACCGCCAGCGACGACTGGGTCCGGGGGCGAAAATCGGGATGCCCCGCCCGCGCGTTGGCGCAATTGCGGCAGTTACAATTCCACTGCGGGAAACCCCCGCCGGCGGCGGAACCCAATATCTTGATGATCATTGTCAGCCTTCGGCAGAGCACAGACGCGCTTCGTCTTGCGTGCGCCTTGTAAGTGTTGCGGTAGAGAGGTCGCAGCGTTCGGCACGTTGCGGTTGGATCGTTAGCTGCGATTACGCGACGACACCTTGATCTACCTCATGTGTTCGCAATTTTTATCAGTGATCACAATGACTTGAGCGAAGTTGAACGAGGCGCCAGACACAGAAACGGCGGCCGGTGCTCCGGCCGCCGCATCAGGCGTTCACGATTGTGAAGTGCCCGATTACAAGACCTTAGATGAGGTCGATGTCAGCCGGGAGATAGGCGGTGACTTCCATGCCAACGGCCTGCTCGCGAACCTGCGGCTTGTTCCAGATCTTCATGATATTTCCTCCAAAAAGGGTGATTTAACCTTCATCCACCAGATGACCCCGCCGAGGACCACCCACTGAGTGCGGGCACTTTTGTGCCGCCCCAGTCAACGGTTCGGCGACACTTTGTCAAGATCGACCCGTTGCACGTCCGGTTACATCATGCGGGCGCACGCCAAGCAACTCAACACTGGCTCACAAACGTGTGTGGTTTGCGTCAATAGCGCCCTGACGCACCAGAAACGGCTCGCAAGTAAAACAATATTCGAAATTATAGCTAAAATTGAGCAAAAGCGTTCTTTTATGCGGCTTTTTGCTGCGTTGGATAGAAAACAATTCCAATCTGTGCTACTGGACTGTCATCGCCGGGTGCCTGTGTCGCAATGCACGGGCCGCAAGCATACGGCAACCATGAATTTCAGCTTTCGATAGCCTTCTAGGAGACGTTCCCCACATGGTGGCCCCCCTGCTCCCGAAAACGGCCCCGTTCGCGCCAGACGACATTGCCACTTTGAACAATATCGTGGCCCGCGCCACGCGCGAACAGCGCAGCTGGCTTGCGGGGTTTCTGGCTGGGTTTGATGCCGCTCAGGCCGGTCCTGCTGCCGCCGTTGCGGCTCGTCCCCGGGTACCGCTGACCATTCTGTACGGCTCGGAGTCGGGAAATTGCGAGAGCCTCGCGCTCAAGGCCCGTAAAACTGCGCAGAAAAACGGCTTTGACGCCAAAGTCTTCGATATGGCCGACTACAGGATGGACCAGCTCGGCAAGGCGCAGAACGTCGTCATCTATCTGGCGACTTGGGGCGAAGGTGAGCCGCCGCAGCGCGCCATCGATTTCTACTCGGCCCTGATGTCGGATGCAGCCCCTCGCCTTGAAAAGCTGAACTTCGCCGTCCTCGCTCTTGGTGACACGGCCTACGCCCAGTTCTGCGCCACCGGTAAAGCCGTCGACGCCCGCCTTGAAGCGCTGGGCGCAAAGCGCGCCGCTGATCGCGTTGATCTCGACCTGGATTTCGCCAAGGCTGCCGCAACCTGGACCGACAACACCCTCAAGGCGTTCGCTCCCGCGGAGCCGTCCAAGGTGGTGCATGTCGATTTCAAAACGACGGGCCCCGAGTTAGATGATGACGAACCCAAATTCACCGCCGAAAGCCCAATCGAGGCGGAAATCAGCGGATTGATCAACCTCAATGGTACCGGGTCCTCGCGCGAAACATGGCATGTGGAATTGTCGCCCAGTGAGCCGGGTTTCGTCTATCAGCCGGGCGACGCCATTGGCGTGCTGCCCAACAACGATCCGGAATTAGCAGCTCAGCTGCTGGAGGCGGTCGATCTTGGCGGCAATGCGAGCCTTATAAAAACGCTGGTGAAATCCCACGACATCACAACGCTGTCGCGGCCAATCATTACGGCCTTTGCCAAGCTTGTTGATCGCGCCGATATTGCTTGGCTCGCCCAAGGCGAGGCTTTTGTTCAATATGCAGCCGACCGGCAGTTGCTCGATCTCTTTGCCGAGCATCGCGAAAAGCTCACAGCCCCTCAACTTCTTGGCCTGCTTCGTCCACTTCCCGGACGGCTGTACTCGGTGGCTTCCAGCCAACGTGCCCACGACGGCGAAGCGCACCTGCTCATCGGTGCCGTCCGCTGGAACAGCCACGGCCACGACCGCAAAGGCGTTGCTTCCTCCTTCTTCGCCGACCGCCGCAAAGTTGGCGATACCGCCCGCATCTACGTCAAGCCGAACCGCCACTTCCGCCTCCCCGAAGATCAGGCCCGTCCGATCATCATGATCGGTGCTGGCACCGGCATTGCTCCTTACCGCGGCTTTATCGAAGACCGCGCCGAGACAGGCGCAACCGGCAAAAGCTGGTTGTTCTTTGGCGAGCGCAACTACACCAACGACTTCCTCTACCAGCTCGAATGGCAGGACCATCTCGCTGCTAAGGCCCTCTCGCGCATCGACGTGGCATTCTCCCGCGACCAGCCTGAAAAGATCTACGTCCAGCATCGCCTGTGGGAACGCCGCGACGAACTGCTGGGCTGGATCAACGACGGCGCGCACGTCTACGTCTGCGGCGACGAAAAGGGTATGGCTAAGGACGTCGACGCCACCCTGGTCCGCATTCTGGGCGGCGCTGAGACCGGCACAGCCAAGCTTGCCGAGTTGCGTAAAGCCGGCCGCTATCAACGCGATGTGTATTGAGTAAATGGTGAGTAGTGAGTGGTGAGTAGAACCTCGCTTCGCTACTCACTATTCACCACTCACTATTCCCTCTTGCACTTCCGAGACCTGCCATGACCGACAACCGCGCCAAAAACGAAATCATCAAGGAAAACAGCAAGCTGCTGCGTGGCGGCATTGCGGAGGGTCTTGGCAACGTCGTCACCGGCGCGCTCGAAGAGGATGACACTGTCCTATTGAAGTTCCACGGCTCCTACATGCAGGACGACCGCGACCTGCGCCCCGAGCGCAGCAAGAAAAAGCTCGAAAAAGCCTTCAGCTTCATGATCCGTTTGCGCATCCCTGGCGGCTTGGTCGCGCCTAGGCAATGGATTGCGCTCGACGACATCGCGACGACCTTTGCGAATGGCACGCTGCGCATGACGACGCGCGAAACGTTCCAGTATCATGGCGTCATCAAATCGAACCTGCGCCGCACCATGCAGGCCATCAACGCCGCCTGCCTCGACACGATCGCCGCCTGCGGCGACGTCAACCGCAACGTCATGTCGACCGCCAACCCGTATCTGTCGCCAGTTCACAAGCAGGCCTATGACCTTGCCAAAGGCTTGAGCGAACACCTGCTGCCCAAGACCGGCGCGTACCATGAAATCTGGCTCGATGGCGAAAAGGTCAAGGACGCCAGCCGGCAAGCCGCGCCCGAGGAAGAGCCGATCTACGGACCCCATTATCTGCCGCGCAAATTCAAGATCGTCGTCGCCGTTCCGCCCGACAACGACGTCGACATCTTCGCCCATTGCCTCGGCTACATCGCCGTCGTCGAAAACGGCAAACTCGTTGGCTACAACGTCACCGTCGGCGGCGGCATGGGCATGACCCACGGCGAACTCGATACTTTCCCGCGCACCGCCGACATAATGGGCTTCTGCACGCCCGACCAAGCCATCGACGTCGGCGAAAAGGTCCTGACCGTCCAGCGTGACTGGGGCAATCGCATCCTGCGTAAACGGGCCCGCCTCAAATACACCGTCGAAGAGCACGGGATCGACGCCTTCCGTGCCGAAGTCGAAAAACGCACGGGCTACCAGCTGGGCGCGCCGCGCCCGTACAAGTTCGAGCGTACCGGCGACCTGCTGGGGTGGCGGCAATCGCCCGACAAGAAATGGCACCTGACGGCGTTCGTCGAAAACGGACGCCTCAAGGACCGTCCTGGCTGCACGGCACGCTCCGCGGTCCGCGAAATTGCCGAAGCCGGCATCTGCGAATTCGTGGTGACTGCCAACCAGAACCTCATGTTCGTCAACGTCACCGCCAAGAACAAGCCGAAGATCGACGCCATTCTCAAAGCTCACGGCATGACGGTCGAAGCTTCCTCCGGCCTGCGCCGCAACGCCATGAGCTGCGTCGCGCTGCCGACGTGCGGCCTCGCCCTCGCCGAAGCGGAGCGTTACCTGCCGTCGCTCGTCACCCACATCGAAACGCTGCTCGAAAGGGCAGGTCTGCGCGACGATGACATCGTGATCCGCATGACGGGCTGCCCCAACGGCTGCGCCCGTCCCTACCTTGCCGAAATTGGCTTCGTCGGCCGCGGCCCCGGCCTCTACAACCTGTATCTGGGTGCGGCCTTCGACGGCTCACGCCTCTCCAAAATGTACGCCCAGGACGCCGGCGAAGCCAAAATTCTTAGCCTCCTGGAGCCGATCATCACGCGCTACGCCAAAGAGCGCCACGACGGCGAACGCTTCGGCGACTTCACCATCCGCGCCGGCTACGTCGCCGCCACCACCGCCGGCAACAACTTCCACGCCAACTTAAACCTGGCGGGTTGAGAAGGGTCGTAGGTCGGGTTGAGCTCTTCGCGAAACCCGACAACTTCGCATGACCCCAAGCGTTGGGTTTCGCAAGGTGGCTCAACCCAACCTACGCGTCGACACCCAACGGGTTTGGCCTCATCCCAAGCCACGTCCAAGTCATAAAATGACTGAGGGTCCGGGAGCTGTGCTCGTCATCGCCCCGCGATGCCCTGCATCGACGCGGAGCGCGAGGCTGGCCTCGCTGCTTGCGCAGCAAGCACCCAAACCTTGGCGCTACCTACTCCCCCCGCGCCCTTCTCAACGCCGCCGCGAGCGCACTCTCGCCGGGTTGCTCCGCTTTCGGCTTCGGCATCCCGCGCATCCCGCCACCACCACCCTGCACCGGCGGCGAAGCCGACATCGCCCCGCTTGCGCCTTGCGTCGCGCCGCTGCCGGACTTCATCGTCAACGCAATGCGCTTGCGCGGAGCATCGACTTCCTTGACGCGCACACGCACCACATCGCCGGCCTTCACGACCTCGCGCGGGTCTTTGACGAACCGGTCCGAGAGCTCGGAGATATGCACCAGTCCGTCCTGATGCACGCCGACATCGACGAACGCGCCGAAGTTGGTGACGTTGGTGACAACGCCTTCGAGCGCCATGCCAACCCGGAGATCGGAAATCTTCTCGACGCCATCGGCAAAGCTCGCCGTCTTGAACTCGGGCCGGGGATCGCGGCCCGGCTTTTCCAGCTCGGCGATGATGTCGGTGATGGTCGGCACGCCAAACTTGTCATCGGCGAACTGGCGCGGATTGAGTGCCTTCAGAAACGCCCGGTCGCCGATCATCGCTTTCACCGGCCGGTTGGTTGCCTCCGCGATTTTCTCGATCACGGGGTATGCTTCAGGATGCACCGCGGATGCATCGAGCGGATCTTTGCCGTTCATGATGCGCAGGAACCCAGCTGCCTGCTCAAACGCTTTCGGTCCAAGACGCGGCACCTTCATCAGCGCCTTGCGGGTTTTGAACGGCCCGTTCTCGTTGCGGAACACGACGATGTTCGACGCCAGCGTCTCGTTCAACCCGGCTACATGGGTGAGTAACGCAGGTGACGCCGTATTCACGTCCACGCCAACCGAGTTCACGCAATCCTCAACCACTGCATCGAGTGACCGTGCCAACCCTGCCTGATCGACGTCGTGCTGATACTGCCCGACCCCAATCGCCTTGGCCTCAATCTTGACCAGTTCCGCCAGCGGATCTTGCAAGCGCCGCGCAATCGACACCGCCCCGCGCAAAGACACATCGAGGTCTGGGAATTCATCCGCTGCCAACTGCGAGGCCGAATAAATCGACGCGCCCGCTTCGCTCACCATCACCTTGGTGAGATTGAGCTGCGGCGCGCCCTTCATCAGGTCGGCGGCCAGCTTGTCGGTTTCGCGCGACGCGGTGCCGTTGCCTATGGCGATGATCTCAATCTTGTGGCGGATACACAGCGCGCCGAGTGCGGCCAGCGATCCCTGCCAATCCTTGCGCGGCTCATGCGGATAGATCGTCGTCGTATCGAGCACCTTGCCCGTTGCGTCCACCACGGCCACCTTGACGCCGGTTCTGATCCCCGGATCAAGCCCCATCGTCACGCGCGGACCGGCGGGTGCTGCCAACAGCAGATCCTTCAAGTTCTTGGAAAACACCGAAATGGCTTCCGCGTCGGCCTTCTCTTTCAGCCGCGTCATGAGATCGGTGGACAGCGACACGGCAAGCTTCGCCTTCCACGCGAGCCGCGCCGTATCGGTCAGAAACTTGTCCGCCGGCCGCCCCTTATCGGCAATGCCGAACGCCGCCATGATCTTGCCACCCGCGGGATGTGGCTTGCCCTCCTCGACGGCCACATCGAGATCGATATCGAGGATCGCCTCGCCTCGCCCGCGCAGCATAGCCAGCGCCCGGTGCGAGGGAATGTCTTTAATCTTCTGGCCGAATTCGAAATAGTCGGAAAACTTCGCGCCCTCGGCATCCTTGCCCTTGAGCACCTTCGAACTGATAACGCCGTCGGTCCACAGCCACTCGCGTAGGCCACCCACCAGCTCGGCCTTTTCCCCGATCCGCTCGATCAGAATATGCCGCGCGCCATCGAGCGCCGCCTTGGCATCCGCCACGCCCTTGTCCGCCGACACGAACGCCGCCGCCACCGTTTCCGGCGTCAAGTTCGGGTTTGACAATAGCTGATCAATCAGCGGCTCAAGTCCCGCCTCCTTTGCAATGGCAGCCTTGGTGCGCCGCTTGATCTTGTAGGGCGCATACAAGTCTTCCAGCTCGACCTTGGTTTCCGCGCCGTTGATCGACCGCGTCAATTCGGGCGTCAGCTTGCCCTGTTCGTCGATGGCCTTCAGCACGCTCTTGCGGCGGTCTTCCAATTCCGTCAGATACGCCAGCCGTTCATCGAGCTTGCGCAATTGCGTATCGTCGAGACCGCCGGTCACTTCCTTGCGATAGCGCGCGATGAACGGCACCGTGGAGCCTTCCGCGATGAGATTGACCGCCGCCGCCACCTGATTGACCTGCACGCCAAGCTCGGCCGCAATCTTCTGATTGATGTCCATCGTGTCCTCGTTGGTCAGTCTAATTCAATCCCGCTTCGGCCGCCGCGGCGGGTGCCCGAACGGACGGCCCAACACGGTATATTTCGCGCGTGCGGGCACCGATACGATCTCGCGCTCCGGCCAGCGAACCGCCGTCAGCCGCCCGCCGAAACAACACCCCGTATCGATGCACAGCGTATTGTTCACCCAGGCAACTTCCGCCACCGGCGTATGGCCATAGACGACCGCCGTCTCGCCGTGGTCGTCCAGCGCCCAATGATAGCGCGTCGGCAAGCCGCCGGGGGACCCTTTCGGATCGGTATCCCCATAAAGCGCAAACGCCCGCACTTTTCCGCTCGACCGTCCCAGCATGGACTGGCGGACGCCCGCATGCGCCACCGCGAGCCGCCCGCCATCGACCCAAAGGTGCGCCTTCAAGCCGTCGATGAACGTCAGCACGCTGTCGCGGAATTGCGGCGATTCGAGGCTGAATTGCCGGGCTGTGGCCTCAAGCCCATGATTAAGCTGCGTCTTGTGACCCTCAAGCCACCGCGCAAACGAGACGTCGTGATTGCCCGCCACGCACAGCGCCTGGCCGCCGGCCGCCATCGCCATCACGATCCGCACCACGTCGGGACCACCCGGCCCCCGGTCCACCAGATCGCCGACGAAGAAGGCGCGGCGTCCATGTGATGCGGTGACGTGGGCAACCCGCGCATCTCCCTCGCCGTCGAGCCTCACTTGATAGCCAAGCAGCCCCAGCAGTTCGATCAGTTCGTCCACGCACCCGTGGACGTCACCGATGATATCGAACGGCCCCATCTCCTCGCGCTTGTCCGTCGCCACGGGCTGAAACCGCACCGGAAACGCCTCACCTGAGCCGGCCACAAACGTATCCATCACGGCCATCGACCCGGTTCGCTTTGCCATCTCCGCGCCGTCGCTGCCCACCGCGATTACATAGACCCGCGCGTACGTGTCGGCGGCCACGCGGCCCAGGTATTTCAGATCCGTTTTGGCGAGTTTATTGGCGGCCAGCACGGTGAGCTTTCGACCGGCGAGCCGATCGGTCACCTCGTCCATCGAACGCGCCATCGATTCGCCAAACCACAGCCGCTCAAGCTCAGCCGTATCGCCAAACAGCAGCACCAATCCGAAATCGGGTAAAACGATCCCGGTCACGCCGCAAATCCCGCCAGAACCAGCAATACGGCGACCTCGAAAACCTGCTCGGACGCGCCCAGCACATCCCCGGTCTGCCCGCCGATCAGCTTTTGCGCCTTCGACAGCATCCACCACGCGCTCGCCGTCCCGGCCGCCAGCGCCGCCATCATCGGCACCACTGGGATCAGCAACGCCGGTACGAGCCCGCTTGCCACCGCAAACGCAAGCCTGCGCTCCGACGGCACGACCGGCGAAACTTTCGCTCCTTCCGTCTCGCCTGCATATGGCACCAGCCGGGATGCCACCACTGGCACGATCCGCCCGCATACATGCGCCGCAAGCAGCGCGACGGCACCTGCCCGCGGCGACATCACAGCGAGGCAAGCCACCTTCAACGCCAGTGCCGTCAGAAGCACGACGGTGCCGTATGTCCCGATGCGGCTATCCTTCATGATCGCCAGCCGCTTCTCGCGCGTCAACCCGCCGCCCAGTCCGTCCGCCGTATCGGCAAGTCCGTCTTCATGAAACGCCCCTGTCGCCGCAATCCCGGCTGCGACTGCTAGAATAGCCGAAATCCCCGGTGGCCAGATCTGAGTGGCGGCCAGCCAAGCGGACGCACAAATTCCGCCGACGATGAGGCCGGCAAGAGGAAAATAGGCGACCGACGCGTCCATCCAGCATGGGCTGAAACTGCGCAACACCGGCACCGGCAGCCGCGTCAGAAACTGGACAGCGACAATCGCATACGCGGCTTCCTGGCGCAGAAACTTAAACCAGCTCATGGAGCCAGATGCTCTGGGTGACCACCGCCGGGTAAATCGGCTAACTGCGTCAGCATCTTCTCGGCTGCGCGTACCAACGGAATGGCGAGCGCCGCCCCGGTCCCTTCACCCAGCCGCAAGCCGAGGTCGAACAATGGATTGACGCCGAGCTTGGTCAGCAGCGCCTTGTGTCCCGGTTCGCCCGAAGTGTGCGCGAACACACACGATGCCTTTGTTTTAGGGGCGAGCGCAAACAGCCCGGCTGCGACGCTGGTTGCGATAAAGCCATCGATAATGGCTATTTTGCCTGCCTTCGAGATCGCCGATATGGCGCCTGCCATCATGACCATTTCGAATCCGGCAAACTGCAGGAATGCGCGGCGCGGTTCACAGTCGATCTCGTCGCCAAATCCGCGCGCATAGGTTTCCGTCAGCACCTGCCGCTTATAGTCGAGCCCTTTCTTGGGCACGCCGGTGCCTGGCCCGATCAGCGTCCCGAGCGGAATATCGGTTGCCGCGTGCGCGAGCAATGCCGCCGACCCGGAATTGCCGATGCCGATTTCTCCCAAGGCAAATATCCCCACGCCTTGTTTGATCAGATCGCGCGTCACGTCTTGGCCAGCATCGAAAGCGGCCTGATACTCGGTCAGTGACATCGCAGCTTCACGCCGCGCATTCTTTGTGCCCGGACCGATCCGGCGCGAGATCAGACCCGCCTGCGGTTCCAGCGGCAACAGCATTCCTGAATCGACGACGACGATTTCCGCGCCGATGGCCGATAAACAGATGTTTGCGCCCGCACTTCCCGCCAAGACCAGTTTCACGATTTCCCGCGTCATTGACGAGGGATAGGCCGATACCAATTCGTCGGTAATGCCGTGATCGCCTGCGAATATCAGCAGCCGTGCCCCGCCCAGATCCGGCGACAGCGATTGCGTGGCCAGTCCGACCTGCACCGCCAAATCTTCGAGCCGTCCAAGCGCGCCTTCAGGTTTGGCCTTCCCGGCGATCTTCGCCCGTAGGGCCTGCTCGAGTGTCGGTGCCTTATCATCTGCGGTCATGCGTGTAGGAAATCCTCAAGCTTCTTCTTTGGTTCCGGCACGTCGGTTACGAACTTGGCCTGACCTGTAAGCCCGGCAGGAACCGGACCACCATACGCCCAATCGAGCAATTCGACAGTATGTGCGATTGGAAATTCCATTCCGCCGCCCAACTGTGTGATGCAGCCGATGTTGCCCGCCGCGACGATGTCGGGCTTTGCCTTCTTTATGTTGGCGATCTTACGCTCCTTTAGCCGTGCGGCCATCTCGGGCTGAAGGATATTATACGTGCCTGCCGAGCCGCAGCAGATATGTCCTTCTGGAATATCGACCACACTGAACCCTGCGTTTTTGAGCAGGGTCTTGGGCGCATCCGTTACGCGTTGGCCATGCTGCAGCGAACACGCCGAATGATACGCGATCCTCAGGCTCGACCAGCGTTTGGGCGCGCCAAGATCGTAGCCCGAGACGAACTCCGTTACATCCTTGGTCAGCGCGGAAACTTGCGCCGCGCGGGCCGCATATTCGGGATCGTTGCGCAGCATATGGCCATAGTCCTTGACCGTCGTGCCGCATCCCGACGCGTTGATGATGATCGCGTCGATCGGCTCCTTGGCGATCTCCTTGGACCACGCATCCACGTTGCGTTTCACAGCTTCGAGCGCCTCGGCTTCCTTGCCCATGTGATGCGTCAGCGCCCCGCAACATCCCGCTCCTGCCGACACCGTGACTTGAACGCCCGCGCGGCCAAGCAACCGGATCGTCGCGTCGTTGATGGAGGGGCGCAGCACCTGCTGGGCGCAGCCTGCTAGCATGATCACTCGCGCCCTCCGCTCGGCGACCGGCTCGGCAGCTCCCGGTCCCTCGTACTTCGGCAGCTTCGGCAGCACCTTCGGAGCAAGATCGATCATCGCCGCCAATTCCGGCAGACCGAGCCGCTTCATAAGTGGCGTAAAAGGACGCCCGAACGCTGACAGCTTCACCGCTAACCGGAACCGGTCCGGATACGGCACGACATATGCCAGCAATTGGCGTAGCAGCTTTTCCTTGAGCGTGCGCGTGCCCGTTTCCTCGATGTGGGTGCGGGCAATGTCGACGAGGTGCATGTAATCGACGCCCGACGGACACGTCGTCATACACGACAGGCAGGAGAGGCAGCGATCAACATGGTGCTGGACGACGCCGCTCGCCGCCTTACTGCCCTCGAACATATCCTTCATCAGGTAAATGCGGCCGCGCGGGCTGTCGCGCTCGTCGCCATCCAGCACGTACGTCGAGCATGTTGCCGTACAGAACCCGCAATGGACGCACTTGCGCAAAATCCGTTCAGCCTCCTTGAGGCGCGGATCCAGAAGCTGTTCAGCGGAAAAGTTTGTTTGCATGTGGGCGGGGCCTCATAGGGAGTCCGTTTCCTCAACATGAGCGTCTGTTGACTTGTTTGACAAGCCATAAGCGTCCAAGCGCACGTCTTCCGGCTCAGTTTTCTTATGACACTGGCGCCTGCCCGGCCTTTGCCGCCAGCAACAATTGAGTGCAACTGAACGTCGCCATAAGGCGGCCGGTGGCCTGCGCTGTTACGCGGGCCTCCCACAGTTGCGTGGTTCGGCCAAGGTGCACCGCCTTTGCCTCGCACACGATGATGCCGTCCTGGACCGTCGATAGGAAATTGGCCTTGAGTTCCAATGTGGTGAAGTTTTGCGCCGTCTCCGGCAGGTGTGCGATACAGGCAAACCCGGCTGCCGTATCCGCTAGCGTGATGACGGTGGCTGCGTGCAGGAAACCATTGGACGCTAGATGATGCGCTTTGACCGCGATCTGGGCCTTCAGGAAGCCCTGTCCCATGTCGAGCACAGTGAAACCCATATGGCCGGGCAAGTACCCAATCGCCATCTGATTGAACAGCTCTGGCGTATTCTTGGAATCGAATTTCATCGCTCGGTTCGCCTCATACGCCCGCGTACATGCGCCCCGGATTGAGAATTCCGGCCGGATCGAACGCCGTTTTGATGCCGCGTGTCAGCCGCTCTACTGGTCCGCTCATCGGCTGGAACACCTCGACAGAACCGCGCACTTCTGCCTCCGCCCGGATCAGCGTCGCATGCCCGCCGTGCGTCGACAAAGTCCGCCGGATATCGGCTGCACCTGCATCCCCTGCCGCCGTCACTTCCAACCACACAACGCCACCGGATGCGTCGTAGTACGCCTCGACTTTCATATTCCGCCGGACGGCGTTGACAACCTTGGCGGCCAGCAACGGCGCAGTCGAAATCCTCCATAGATGGGTCGCGGTCTCGCCTTTCAGCGGCGTCAGCGCCGACAGGCGCCGCAGTTCCGACCAGAACGACAGCGAAGTCTCATGCGACAGCGATAATGGGGTCCCATAGATCTTCAGAGCTTCTTTAAGTCGCTCGACGCGGTAGGCGACCGAACTGGCGAAATTCTCAATTCTTATTGCGGTGAGCGGACTTGCCTCGCGGGCCAGACTGCCCAGTTCGAGCCGCGACGTCAGCCCCGCCGTCAGGTGGGCCGTGCCAGATACCTCAAACGGTGTGCCCATCGCCGCGCACAGCAGTTCGACGCCGATTTCATCCGACAATCCGGGATAGACCAGCGTTTCAGTCTGGGGTGGTTTGGGCAGTACCTTGAACGTCACTTCGCTCAAAACCGCCAGCGTTCCCCAGCTTCCCGTCAATCCTCGCGCCACGTCGTACCCGGTCACATTCTTGAGCACACGTCCGCCCGATTTGAAGATCTCGCCACGCCCATTGACGGCCCGCACGCCGAGCAGGTGATCGCGCGCTGCCCCTGCCGAAACCCGCCGTGCTCCCGAGATGTTGGTTGCAAATACCGCTCCGATCGTCTGCACCCCGCCAGCACCGCCCGTCGCCGGTCCCAGATCCATCGGCTCGAACGCCAGCATCTGCCCGCGTTCGGCCAGTGTTCCTTCGATTTGGGCCAGAGATGTTCCAGCATTCGCCGACATCACAAGTTCGGTCGGTTCATACAGCGTGATCCCCGACAGCTTCGTCAATTCGACCACCACCGATTGCGGCGATGGCCGGCCAATTGCGCTCTTGGAGCCCGCCCCCCGGATCTCTGCGGGCAGCCTCTGCTGTGCAAGCGTTGCAAGTGCGCTCTGCAATTCGGCTTCGGTCGTCGGCCGCACCATTTCAACCACGTTAGTCTCCTAAAGTGCGAACGGTTTAGGCCGCAGCAGGAATGATGGTATCGGTGCCGCGCGCTTGGGCTTCGAGCGGGAACACCTTGGCTGGATTGAGCAGCCAGCCGGGGTCGAACACCGTCTTCAACCGCATCTGCACATCAAGATCGACGTCGGTGAACTGCTTGGTCATCAAATCGCGCTTCTCGATGCCGACGCCATGTTCGCCGGTCAGGCATCCGCCGACTTCGACGCACAGCGCCAGAATATCCGCTCCGGCCTTCTCCGCCCTTTGCTCGCTCGCCGGATCGTTGGCGTCGAACATGATGAGCGGGTGCAGGTTTCCGTCGCCCGCATGGAAAATGTTGGCGACCCGTAAGCCATAACCCGTGCAGATTTGCGAAATCGCCGTCAGCACTTCCGACAGGCGTCCCAAGGGAATTGTGCCGTCCATGCAGTAGTAATCGGAAATCCGGCCCAACGCGCCGAACGCCGACTTGCGGCCTTTCCAGATCTTCGCGCTCTGGTCGGCGCTCGCGCTGATCGTATGCGTCGTGGGCCGGAACGGCTTGGCGAGGTCGAGCATCTGCTGCAGCCGCTCGGAAATTTCCGCTTCCGAACCTTCGACCTCGATGATCAGCAGCGCTTCGACATCGAGCGGATAGCCTGCCTTCGCGTAATCCTCGCAGACCACAATCGCTGGCCTGTCCATGAACTCGATGGCAACCGGAATGATCCCCGACGCAATGATCGCCGCCACACAGCGGCCCGCTGCCTCGCTTGAATCGAACCCGAGCAGCATGGGCCGCGCACCTTCCGCCGCCTTGATAATCCGCACCGTTGCTTCGGTGATGATCCCCATCTGGCCTTCCGACCCTATGATGAGGCTCAGCAAATCATAGCCTGCCGCATCGACATACGGACCGCCGACATCGATGATTTCCCCTGTCATCAACACCATGCGCAAACCGAGCACGTTGTTTGTCGTCACGCCGTACTTCAGGCAATGCGCGCCGCCCGAATTCATCCCAAGATTCCCAGCCAGCGTGCACGCTAATTGGCTCGACGGATCGGGCGCGTAAAAGAAACCCTCCGGCGAAACCGCTGCCGTGATGGCGACATTCGTAATGCCGGATTCGACCCGCATCGACCGCCCGGCGTAATTGATGTCGAGCACGCGGTTCATCTTGGAAATGCCGATGACGATCGCATCTTCGGCAGGCAGCGCCCCCCCGGCCAGCGACGTCCCCGCGCCGCGCGCAATTACCTTGATTCCGTTGGCATGGCAGTAGCGCATGACATTCGCCACTGCCTGCGTCGTTTCCGGGAGCACGACTGCGAGGGGCATCCGCCGGTAGGAGGTCAGTGCGTCCGTATCGAACGCCCGCCGCCCGTCCTCGTCCGAGATGACAGCTTCGCGACCTGCAATTGCGATCAGATCAGCGGTGATCTTTTCGCGTCGTCCCATAATTTCCCGATCGGGGTCCGGCAGCCGAATAAGCGACATCGATGCTTTCCTTTTCGTCCCGGCGGTTAATCCTTGCCTATCATATCCTACGGTAAGCTGCTTGAACTTCCCTACCACCAAAAAACTGCAATTCTTGCCAATCTTCAACGTAGCGGCATAACTGTTGCGTCCACCGCATTACCCAACTGCCCATAGTTTTGTCGATAGTTTTAGCACATTGTACACGATGGAGCATAATCCATGAGTGCGGATTTTCGAAAATCCAACAAGGAAGTTTCCGTGACTGCGATCAGTGACCTTGAAATATTCGCACGCGTTGCCCGGACGGGAAACATGTCCGCCGCGGGACGCGAAATGGCATTGTCGCCGGCCGTCGTTTCCAAGCGGGTGAGCTTGCTGGAAGACCGGCTCGGTGCTCGCCTGTTCCAGCGGACGACGCGACAGCTGACCCTAACCGAGACCGGGGAAGGTTACTTCAAGCGCGTGGTCGATATTCTGAGCCTCGTCGAGGAAGCTGAAGACTTCGTCAGCCGCCGCAACACCAAGCCGCGCGGCATCCTCAAGGTCACGGCTCCGACATCGTTCGGACGCCGGCACGTGACTCCCCATTTGGCCTCCTTCCTGGCCCGCTATCCCGATATCGAAATCGACATGCATTTGACGGATACGTTTGTCGATATCATCCGCGACGGCTTCGACCTCGCCATCCGCATCGGAGAGCTTCAGGATTCGTCGCTCGTCGCCCGCAAGCTCGCCGCCGACCACCGGGTCCTGTGCGCGTCGCCGGCTTACCTCGCCAGACAAGGCAGCCCCAAGTCCGTTGCCGATCTCGAAAACCACAGCTGCATTGGTGCAGGACTCCAGGAAGCGTGGCGGCTGGAGGGCCCGGACGGGGCCAAGTACGCAAAGATCCATTCCAATGTCCGCACCAATTCCGCCGACTTTGTGCGCGATGCGCTGATTGCCGGATTAGGCATCGGTCTGCGCGCCACCTGGGATATCGGTCAGGAACTGAAATCGGGCGAACTTGTCCGCATCTTGCCGGATTACCGGGGTGCCAATACATTGGCGATCCACGCCGTCTATCCCAGCCGCGATTTTATGCCGGCTAAGGTCAACGTCTTCATCGAGCACCTTGCTGAAATCTACGGAAACGAACCGTATTGGGATCGCGATCTGTCCGGGTTGGTCGCAAGCTTGGGGGATGGAAAAGTGGCTCGCGCCTCGGGCAAAGTCCGGGTGGTGGCTCGCTAAGGCTGTTACGTGTGCGTTGCCTGCGGTACCTAAACGGGGTAGAGGACCTTCTCGCCCGTTTGCGCAAGGATACGACACATGAGCACCCTCGAGGCATCGCTGCGTCCGCGCGTGGGTCTGTTCGTCACGTGCCTTGTTGATGTGTTCCGCCCGTCGGTCGGCTTTGCCGCCGTCAAGCTGCTTGAAGCTGCCGGTTGCGAAGTCGAAGTTCCCACGCTGCAGACCTGCTGCGGCCAGCCCGCCCACAACTCCGGCGACACGAAAACAACCAAGGCCATCGCGCTTGCGACCATTGCCGCCTTTGAAGGCTACGACTACATCGTCGCCCCATCCGGCTCGTGCGCAGGCATGCTGAAATCGCACTACCCCAAGCTGATGGCTGGCGATGAGGCAGCCGAACTGAAAGCCAAAGCTTTCGCTATCCGTGTCCACGAACTCGTCTCGTTCTTGACGGACGTGCGGGGCATGACCTCGGTCAAGTCCGACTTCAAAGGCCGTGTGACCTATCACGACAGCTGCTCGGGCTTGCGCGAATTGGGGGTCAAATCTCAGCCCCGCGCGCTTCTCGCCTCTATACCCGGCGTCGAACTCGTCGAAATGCCCGACAACGAAATCTGCTGCGGTTTCGGCGGAACGTTCTCGGTCAAATTCCCCGATATCTCCAACGCGATGGTCGAGAAGAAGACAGCCAACGTGGGCCGCGCGAAGCCGGATGTGCTGTTGGCCGGGGATCTGGGCTGCCTGATGAACATGGCCGGAAAACTGAAGCGGGAAGGCAGCCCGGTCCAGGCCCGCCACGTCGCCGAAGTCCTTGCGGGCGACCTTGCCAGCCCACCGATTGCCTCGGCTAAGTAAAATACACGTTAGAGGTCTAAGGCCATGTTAGAGGTCTACGGTCGAGCCTCAGGCCTTCATGTCCCGCGAAAGCCACGGTCAAAAATCCGCCGGCGCCGCCAAATCAACCCGATTAAGTGATGCTCAGTGCGTCCAGCTACCGATACGGCCGAACTTGAAATTGTCGGCGTAGGAGCGGCGAATGCGCTTGCGCACCGGCGTTTCAATGACGGTGTACGCAAGACCCGCCGCTTGCGCGTAGCGTACCGCATCGTCCTTACTCGGAAACGTCAGAGTCACCTGCTTGGCGGTGTTACCAGATCCACTCCAGCCCATCAGGGGGTCGACGGCGACGGCTTCGGCAGCTTCGGGCTCCAGAACCCATTCATGGGTGTTACCCTGGCCCGATTGCATGGCCGCTTTGGCTGGCTTGTAAATGCGGACGTTGGTCATGGTGCGCGCCGGGCTGATCGATCGATGAGCAAGCAAAGTGAATGGTCGGGGCGTGGGGATTCGAACTCCAGACCCTCTGCTCCCAAAGCAGATGCTCTACCAGGCTGAGCTACGCCCCGACTTGGCGCATGTGTGAGGCCTCTTGAGGCTGCGGTCAAGGCCGCAAGCGCACTTTATCGTGCGGTTTGGAAAATACGATGCAGCACCCGGTCGCCGGGCTTCAATCCAAAGCGGGCGGCGGCCCCGCCGGACAGTTCGAGCACGGCCAAAACGTCGCCCTGCGAGGCGACGATGGCTTCTGAAAGCGGCTCCGTCATCGCTTCGATCCTGTGGACGACGCCGTCGGCGCGGATGAAGACCATGTCGAGCGGAATGTAGGTGTTTCGCATCCACATGTTGGCCTCACGCGGGGCAGGCGATGGAAACAGCATGCCACTGGCGTCAGCCAGGCTTGTGCGGAACATCAGACCCATTGCCATGTCCTCCGGCGAATCAGCGACCTCGATTGAAATTTCACGCTCGCCTTGGGAGGTTGTCAGCCACAGCTTTTCCTGCAGCATCTTTGCGAGCGCAGCTCCCGCAAAGGGCCCTGCCGAGAAGCTCAGACACAAAAACATCAGGGCCGCGCGTGGCGCAGCCCTGGCTATAAATTTCAATTGTGCCGTGCCGATCATCATGTCATCCACTGCAGATGATCGTTTAGTGCGACGAGGGTCCGGTCTGGACGCCGTCAGGCCGCAATTCGGCAGCCATGCAGCCTTTGTACCCATGGCCCCAGCGAACCTGGACGATCTGACCCGGGCGTAGTTCGGTGAATCCGAACCGGCGCAGGGTTTCCATATGTACAAAGATATCGGGTGTGCCGTCGCCACGTGTCAAGAAGCCAAAGCCGCGAACGCGGTTGAACCACTTAACAAGTGCGCGTTCCCAATCACTTTCAGGCTCGACGATGACGTGGGTGCGCTGTGGCAGTTGCGAGGGATGGATCGCTGTCGATTCATCCATGCTGATGATGCGGAAGGCTTGCATGCCTTTAGGCCGCTTCAGGACTTGGCAGTGAACTCGGGCACCTTCGTAGGCCGTCTGGAACCCTCCGGCGCGAAGGCACGTGACATGAAGCAGAATGTCGGTTGTGCCCGTATCCGGAACGATAAAGCCATAGCCCTTCGAGGCGTCAAACCATTTGATCTGGCCAGCGATTTCGACAACCTCCAGGCCATCACGCAGGCGTTCCAGTTCCAAATCGGCTTGTGTCTGCGTACCACCGAGATTGGGTGGTAGGTTAGAATCCCCCATCATCGTACCCCTTTTATACAGAAAGCTGCTCAACTTGTAATTGCTGCCTTTTACGCTGACCTCGACGTGATTGGTGACCACGACGCCCTTGCGGCCG
>JANLYB010000111.1:0-1832 GCA_031365425.1 Hyphomicrobiaceae bacterium | reverse complement strand
AGCGTGTTGCGAGCCTCGCTTCAATCCAGGCCAGGATCTCGCTCTCAAGGTACCCCACTCTGCCCGTCCGGTATGAGCTCAGCCGTACCCTTTTGGGGAATAGGCCTGCTTTCTCGAGACGGTCAATGTGGGCGTAGCTGTAGAGGACGAGGTCTTTCACTTGTTTCTTCGAGAGCAGGCGCAGTGTTGTCGTCATCGCGGACACTCCGGTTAAAGAGCATCGCGATGCCCCAGGGGTTAACCTAGGCACCGCCGAGTATGGGACGCTTCGAAGCGTTCGACAATATCGTTCGGCGATTTTAGACTGCCGCGCTGAAAGCAAAAGCCGGAGCTCGAATTCGAGGCGGGGCCCAAAAAAGTATTCTCAGAGGACGTTGCTCTCTGGTATGGCGCGCTTGACGTACACCATTGTTCTTCGGCCGGTCATAGCCTAGCATCGCCGTAGCTAATGAACGTACGCGGGTCCCATGTCGTACATTGATCAAAGCCTCGGGCAGAATGAGCGCGTGCTCGCGCGAGCATACATGGCTTGGATCTATCGAGTGTCTGCTTGGCTTGCGTTGATTGCCGGTGTGGCTCTCGCCGGTGGCCTGCTCGTGTTCCTGGATCGGCACACCATGGCTTTGCTCGCCGCAGGCGTGTCCGCAGCGTTAGGCATCGCCGCATTCATCGTGATCTTGATCCCCGTATGGACGACGGAAATCGCCGTCACGAATCAGCGGTTAATCGTGAAGCGGGGCTTGTTCACACATTCGAGCGAGGAACTCCAGCTCCGGTCGATCGAGGAGGTTGATTGGGAACAAGGGTTGTTCGACCGGCTGTTCGGCTTCGGACGTCTCGTTATTTGCGGTACAGGCGAGGAAGAAATGAGGCTGCCCGCCATCTCCGACGCATTGACCTTTCGCAAGGCGGTGCAGCAAGCGATCAGCGATGCCCAGCCTGGTCAACGTTCAGTTTGAAGCGATGATGCCGGTCGGGGAGGGGCAGCAATGGAAAGCCGCCGCAGTTTATGCCGGCGGCTTAAGTGATCAGCCATCGCGAGACAATTGGCCTCGCGATGGCCGTGCCGAGATTTGGGCGTTTTCTGACGTGCGCGAACTAGCGCTCGGACTTCTTCTTCGGGTCCGGCTTTTGCTCTGCCTCGTCCTTGCTCGGGTCGTAGACGCGCATGACGATCTTGCCATCGCCATGCACCGGCAGCGCCTGCAACATGATGTTGAAGCCCTGGCCATCGTCGTGCGCGAAGGCGACGCCGATGTTGAGCCAGAAGTCGTCCTGCTTGGGACGCGGCACGATCGAGTAGACACGATACATCGTCGGCTTATCGGCCATCGGATGCACTCCCTTTTTAGTGAGCAATCCCTGCTGAGAGGCCATTCCTCGCATGAGGACGAGCGTGAGCAGGCGGGGGCGCGAGAGCCCAAGGCTGCTCGCGTCCAGTGCCCGATCACGTTGAAAGGGGAGTGCTGGCGGGAGATGAGCTAAGACAATCGTACCGCCTGCCGGTCATTTGTCCAGCGATGCCCGGTCATAGCGGGCTGGCCGACGATCCGGCATCGCCGTCATTCCACCAGCCATGGTATTTGGTGAGACATACCTGACATGGTTTTTGGAGCCGACACGCGATAGCGACTGCGTGCCGATGCCGGCGGTCAAGCGTCCATACCCGTCGTGACCGACGCTGCGCTTGAGGGCCGGTTCTTTCGGCACGCTATCATTGCGCAACTGATCGGGCCCTTGTGGATGCCGCGGCAGCGAGTTCCTTGTCGAAAATGATTGCGTGCCTTGCCGCGTGGCCATCCAGTGCCAACCGCGCGCGCGGCCGTCACCCG
>JANLYB010000066.1:0-4508 GCA_031365425.1 Hyphomicrobiaceae bacterium | reverse complement strand
GTTGAAGCGTCCGGACGGCGAGCCTCTGGCGACGGTCTCGCTGGAGCCGGGCGGGCAGTTCGAGCTGTCGGGCGCGCCGCTCGCGACCATGCACGAGGTCGGCGACGAGACTCAGCTGCATCTCGATCAGGTTCGTGCCATCGGCGAGGATCTGAAAATCGGCTTCCTTGGGCTCGGTTTTTCGCCGAAATGGACACTTGCCGAGACACCGAAAATGCCGAAACGGCGTTATGCGGTGATGACCCGCTACATGCCGAAGGTCGGCAAGGGCGGGCTCGAAATGATGTACCGTACGGCGACGATCCAGGTGAACCTGGATTTTGCCTCTGAGGCCGATATGGTCAAGAAGCTACGGGTTTCGCTCGCATTGCAGCCGATTGCGACGGCGCTGTTTGCGTCCTCGCCGTTCAAGGAAGGTAAGCCGAACGGCTTCAGGTCGATGCGCAGCGAGGTCTGGCGCGATACCGACAAAAACCGGACTGGGATGCTGCCGTTCGTGTTCGAACCGGGCATGGGATATGAACGCTATGTCGACTATGCGCTGGGCGTGCCGATGTACTTCGTCTACCGCGATGGCAAATATATCGATGTGGCGGGGGCATCTTTTAAGACTTTCATTGACGGGGAGCTGCCGCAGTTGCCGGGTGAGAAGGCGACGATGGATGATTGGTCGGATCATTTGACGACGCTGTTTCCCGAGGTGCGGCTCAAGAAATTCCTTGAGATGCGCGGTGCCGATAGCGGCGGCGGGGCGCGGATTACGGCGCTGTCGGCGTTCTGGACCGGGCTGCTATATGACGAGACGGCGCTCGGCGCAGCGTATGATCTGATCAAGACGTGGACTGCCGAGGAGCGCGAGGCGTTGCGCAACGGCGTGCCTGCGGGTGCGTTTGCCACGCCGTTCCGGACAGGGACCGTTCGCGACGTGGCGCGGCGGGTGCTGGTAATTTCGGCGGCAGGGCTTAGGGCGCGGCGGGTGCTCAATGCAAAGAGCCAGGATGAAAGCATATACATCGCACCATTGGAGACGATGGTTGCGACGGGGCGGACGCTCGCGGACGAGTTGCTCGAACTCTATCATGGGCGCTGGAAGGGGACGGTAGATCCTATTTTCCAGGAGTTTGCGTTTTAACGCTGCTGATGTAATTCGCTTCGAGATTGTGGCGAGGTGGTTCAGGCAATGTTCAGGCGGGTCTGGATAATGACTGTTCGACGGCGATCTTCAAGAAGCGGGAACGTGTCATGAGTGACGGATATTATTCAAACGACCGCCATGACCCTTTCGGCTGGTTCAAGACCGCTTGTCTGGTTTTGGTTGTGTTTGCGGTGCTGATCGGGACCAGCGTAATGGCGGCGCGGGCCGATGATTGCGCCTCGTCGTGCCGCCAGCGCCATAACCAGTGCCGGATTCAAACCAAAGGGTCGCCGTCGTGCGATGCCCAGTTGGAATCGTGCATCCGCAGTTGTGTGGCGTCGCAATCGAAGGCACCGCCGAAGCGGTAAGCGTTAGTCCAGATTAAGGGTAGAGCCCCCCACCCCCAACCCCTCCCCGCAAGTGGGAGGGGAGTATGGCTAGCCGATGACGAAGACGGCCAGGAAGCGGGGGCCGTGGGCGCCCATGACGGTGATGCCGCCGATGTCGGACGTGCGGGAGGGGCCGGAGACAAAGTTTAGCGTGCGCGGCATGACGCCGGTGCCGAAGCGGGCGCGGACGATGTTCAGGGCGTCTTCGTAGGAGCCTTTGAGCGTTGTGGCGTCCAGCACCACGAGGTGGGTTTCGGGCAGGTAATTGAGCGTGACGGGATTGTCGGGGCCGGAGGCGAGGACGAGGGTTCCCGTTTCGGCAGCAGCAGCAACCGCATATGACAGCGACACTTCATCGGCGGGTCGGGCGCGACCGGACAGGCGTTCAATGCCGGGAGCGGATTGCCAGGGAAGTTCGGCGAGGCGGGTGTCGGCACCCATGCGGATGCGGGCCGGCTTGTTGTGATCGCGCAAGTAGGCTTCGATTGCTGCGGGCAGTTTGTCGAGGGTTGGTACGTTGATGACGGTGGCAAAGCCGCGCGTCAGGTAATCGGTGAAATGGGCGCGCAGGTCGGCTGGCTCTTGAAGCGCGCGGGCCGGCGTCAGATGGCGTGTGCGATTGGCGATCCGGGCTTCCGCCAAGGCCACTCGGGCGTCGTTGCCCGGTTTGACGTCCAGCGAGGCACGGATTTTGGCGAAGATGGCATCGCGAGCGGAGTTGGGCCGGGACGAATTGGGCACCGCCGGGTTGGGGCGGTTTGAGGAGGCGTCAGACATCGGGGGCGATCCCTTGTTTGCGTTCGGCCCACAGTTGCTGGAAAGTGCGGCCCTGAGGGGCGGGCAGATCGCGGTGGCGGGTCCAGCCTGAGGCGAGGGGCAGATACCTGAATGACCGGCGGGAGCCTGCGGCGGCGGACAGACCAGCGGCGGCAAAGCGGGTCAGCAGGTGATAGATGCGGGGGCGTTTGGCCAGGAAGGCAAACATGCCGAGCGAGCGCTTGGCCATGAAGCTGGGGTAGCCGGCAGCAAATTCGCGGTCGCGCCATTTGCGCATGAGGCCGGGAAGAGGGATTTTAACCGGGCAGACGGCTTCGCACGCGCCGCAAAAGGTGGAGGCGTTGGGCAGATCACCTGCGACTTTCACGCCGAGTTGGGCGGGCGTAAGTACCGAGCCGATGGGGCCCGGGTAGACCCAACCGTACGCGTGGCCGCCGACGGCGTTGTAGACCGGGCAATGGTTCATGCACGCGGCACAGCGGATACAACGCAGGACCTCGCGGAACTCGGTGCCGAGCAGTTCGGAGCGGCCGTTGTCGAGGATGACGACGTGGTAGGCTTCGGGGCCGTCGGGGTCATTGGCGCGGCGGGGGCCGGTCGAGAAAGTGACGTAGTTGGTGATGTCCTGCCCGGTTGCCGATCGGGCCAGCAGGCGGAGGATCGTGGTCACGTCTTCAAGCGTCGCCATGACCTTTTCGATCGAGGTGATGACGATATGGACGCGGGCGAGAGATTGGGTGAGGTCGCCATTGCCTTCGTTGGTGACGATGACCGACGAGCCGGTTTCGGCGATCAGGAAGTTGGCGCCGGTGATGCCGACGTCGGCCTTTATGTAGTTTTCGCGCATGACGCCGCGCGCTTCCGACACCATCGCGGCGGCGTCGGGCAGGAGGCGGTCTGCGGGCAAGTGCGTGTGCTTGGAGCGGAATTCGGCTTCGACCTGGGCCTGCGTCAAGTGGAGCGCGGGCACGACGATGTGGCTTGGGATTTCGTGGCGGATCTGGACCAGATATTCGCCGAGGTCGGTCTCGACGACGCAGAGGCCAGCGTCTTCCAGGTGGGCGTTGAGGCCGATTTCCTCAGACACCATGGACTTGCCCTTGGTGACGAGTTTGGCATCGGCATCGCGGCAGATTTTCAGGATGATGTCGCGGGCGTCGCCTGCCGTTTGAGCCCAATGGACCTGTGCGCCGTTCTCAAGCGCTTTTTGTTCATAGCGTGTAAGGTAGACGTCGAGATTGGCCAGCATGTGGTTTTTGACGTCGCGGCCGATGTTGCGGAGTTGCTCAAACTCCGGCAGCGCGGCTTTGGCTGCAGCGCGCTGGGCAACGAGGCCGCCCGGCAGGCCGCCGAGTGCGCGCTGCAACTGGGCATCGCCGAGGGCTACGCGGGCGTTGGCTTTGAAATTGGCTGAAGTTGGTTCCATCGGTTTGTTTTGGCATAGCTGGAGGGCGTTCGAAACTCAAAATCGTGACGGTGTTTGCGCAAGACGGGGTGAAAATTTGTTGTCCACGTGCGTGAGAGGTGGATTTAGGGTAGTATCCAGCCCAAATCGGGTGCGTCGGCACGAGAGCAAGGTTCACGAATATGTCCCAGAAGAGCCAGGCCAGATCGGCCAAATCGTCGAGTAACATCCAGGTCTACGACCCGATCTGGTCGCAGATCCGGACGGAAGCCGAGCGTGCCATTGCCGACGAGCCTGGGCTTGGTGGGTTTATTTTTGCGACCGTGCTCAGTCATGACCGGTTGGAGGATTCGGTGTGCCACCGGCTGGCGCAGCGGCTCAATCACGCCGATGTGGATGCCGGATTGATCACGCGGACTTTCCAGGATGTGCTGGAAGCTAATCCGGAACTCGGCGTCGCATTTCGCGCCGATCTTGCCGCGGTGCGCGATCGCGATCCAGCTTGCACGCGCCAGCTGGAGCCATTGCTTTATTTCAAGGGCTTCCATGCACTTGTGACCCACCGGTTTTCGCATGTGCTGTGGACGGAGGGCCGGCGGGACTTTGCGCTGTATCTGCAGAGTCAGTCCTCGCGGATTTTCAGCGTAGATATTCATCCCGGCGCCAAGTTCGGCAAGGGGATCATGCTTGACCATGCGACGGGGTTCGTGTGCGGCGAGACGGCGATTGTCGGCGACAATTGCTCGTTCCTGCATGCAGTGACGCTCGGTGGCAGCGGCAAGGAAACGGGCGACCGGCATCC
>JANLYB010000039.1:0-5643 GCA_031365425.1 Hyphomicrobiaceae bacterium | reverse complement strand
GGACCACCACGCCCTGGACGATCCCAGGCAATCGCGCGATCTCGTTTTCGCCCCGAATCGCCGACCAAGTTGACATTGCCTACAGCGTCTATGAAGTGACTGGAGCACCAGAAGGCAACTGGGCCAAGAAAGGCGACAAATACATCCTGTCCGACGCGCTAGTCGATGGAGTGATGAAGGCTGCCAAAGTCGAGACCTATGAAAAACTTTCGAGGGTAGACCGTTCTGAATTCGCAAGAATGCACTGCGCGCATCCCCTGGCTGCGCTCGGCTACGACTTCGAGGTTCCCCTGCTTGATGGGGATCATGTGACGGATGATACCGGGACTGGGTTTGTGCATACGGCGCCGGGGCACGGGACGGACGACTACATCATCTGGATGTCCAAGCAGGCGGAGCTGCATAAGCGCGGCATCGATACGGCGATCCCGTTTACGGTCGGCGCAGATGGGGTTTTGACCAAGGAAGCGCCGGGGTTTGAGGGCAAGCGCGTGCTCAAGGAGGATGGCTCCAAGGGCGATGCGAACGATGCGGTGATCAAGGCGTTGAGCGAGGCCGGGGCTTTGATTGCGCGTGGCCGCTTGAAGCATCAGTATCCGCATTCGTGGCGGTCGAAGAAGCCGGTGATTTTCCGCAATACGCCGCAGTGGTTTATCGCGATGGACAAGAGGTTCCATTCTGTCCGGCCTTCGTTGGTTGAAGAGTTGACGGGCTCGCCTGTTGCCATTTCTGAGCGGGAGTCGTTCGAGCAGACCACGCTTCGTGGGCTTGCGTTTAATGCAATCTCAGAAACGGAGTGGGTGCCGGCTGCTGGGGAGCGGCGGATCACGGCGATGATCGAGACGAAGCCGGATTGGGTGGTGTCGCGGCAGCGGGCGTGGGGGGTGCCGATTGCGGTGTTCGTCGCCAAGGCCGACCATGGTGCGCACAAGGAAGCGGACGTGTTGCGCGATCCACAAGTGAACGCGGCCATCGTGGAGGCGTTTGCGGCTGAGGGGGCGGATGCGTGGTTTGCGGAGGGTGCCGCTGAGCGGTTCCTGAAGCCGTTCGGTTATGATCCGGCGCACTGGGAGATGGTGCGCGACGTGCTGGATGTGTGGTTCGACTCAGGGTCGACGCATGCGTTCACGCTGGACGATCCGAAGGCTTTCCCGAGCTTGGCGGGGATCAGGCGCAAGGTCGCCGGGGGTAGCGATCAGGTCATGTACCTCGAAGGTTCGGACCAGCATCGCGGGTGGTTCCAGTCGTCGCTGCTCGAGTCGTGCGGTACGCGCGGGCATGCGCCGTTCGATGTCGTGCTCACGCACGGGTTCGTCCTTGATGAAAAGGGCGAGGAGAAGATGTCGAAGTCGCTCGGCAACGTGCTGTCGCCGCAGGACGTGATGAAGAAGTCTGGGGCGGATATTCTGCGCCTGTGGGTCGCTTCTGCCGATACGACGGGGGATATCCGGTTTGGGCCGAAGATCGTCGAAGGGGCGAGCGACGCTTATCGTAAGCTGCGCAATACGATCCGTAAGATGTTGGGCGATCTGGCGCATTACGACGGTAAGCCTTTGCCGGTGAAGGATATGCCGGAGCTGGAGCGGCTGGTGCTGCACCGGCTGGCGGAGGTCGATGCGGAAGTGCGCGCGGCGTACGAGAGCTATGACTATCGCAAGGTCGTGTCGGTGCTCGCTCAATTCATGAACACCGATCTGTCGGCGTTCTATTTCGATATCCGCAAAGACACGCTGTATTGCGAGCCGCTGGGGAGCCCGGCGCGGCGGGCGGCGCTGACGGTCGTCGATACGGTGTGCGATGCGCTGTTGAAGTGGCTCGCGCCGATCCTGGCGTTTACGGCGGACGAGGCTTGGATGGCGTTCCGGCCGAAGGGTGCGTCGAGCGTACACATGACGGCGTTCCCGGAAGGCTTGGGCAAGTACCGCGACGATGAACTGGATGCGAAGTGGGCCGGTGTGAAGGCGGTGCGGCGCGTTGTGACTGGGGCGCTGGAGCTGGAGCGGGCGGGCAAGCGGATCGGGTCGAGCCTCGAAGCGGCCCCTGAGGTTTACGTGACGAACGCGTCGTTCCAGCATGCGCTGGGCGGCGTAGATCTCGCTGAGGTCTGTATCACGAGCGGGATCAAGGTCATCAACCGGGCGGCACCCGAGGGGGCGTTTGCGTTGCCAGAGGTGCCGGGGGTGGGCGTGGTGCCGGCGCTGGCGCAGGGCAAGAAATGCGCGCGGTCGTGGCGGATCACGAACGATGTCGGGTCCGACCCGGCGTTCCCGGAGCTGTCGGCGCGCGATGCAGCGGCGGTAAGGGCGTTCGATGCGGGTAAGGGGAAGGTATGAGCAAGGGAACGGGCGAGTTACCCCTCAGGGCCAAGTCGCCCCTCACCCCGACCCTCTCCCCAGGGGGAGAGGGGGTAGTGGTCAACGACTGTGCTGGGTCGTGGGCTAAGCCCCTCACTTGTCCTTCGGGCATCCTCTCCCGTACCGGGAGAGGAAAGATGATCGACGGATGGAAACGATGAGCGCCTCTGTGACGAAGGCTTGGCTGTGGGGGCGGTATTCGGGGCTGGCGCTCGCGATTGCGGCGAGTGTCGCGATCCTGGATCAGGCGCATAAGTGGTGGATGATTCTCGGGTATCATATCGCCGAAAAGGGGCGCGTGGCGGTGCTGCCGT
The DNA here is from genome assembly GCA_031365425.1 of Hyphomicrobiaceae bacterium. Taxonomy (GTDB): domain Bacteria; phylum Pseudomonadota; class Alphaproteobacteria; order Rhizobiales; family Hyphomicrobiaceae; genus JANXVY01. Next base: position 2,975 of record JANLYB010000039.1, on the reverse strand, counting down.
TCCTCGATCTCGTGTTCGTCAAGAATACAGGGATCAGCTATTCGATGCTCGATATGGCGACGACGCGGGGGCAGCTGGCGCTCGCGGCGTTTGCTTTGGCGGCGAGTATCGGGCTGTGGATTGCGGTTGCGCGGGCGGCCAGTACCAAGCTGATGGCGGTCAGTCTGGCGTTGATCCTTGGCGGGGCGGTCGGGAACGGGATTGATCGCGTGACGCTGGGCGGGGTGGCGGATTTCTTCCTGCTGCACGCATTCGGGTACTCTTGGTATGTCTTTAATATCGCGGACGTTGCCATAGTTGCCGGGGTTGTCGGCCTGCTGTATGACTCATGGCATACGAGTCGCAATGATGCCGCAAAGCCTTTGTAGCGCCTTGGGTTAGTGCGGTTCAGCACGGTCACGATTGCTGCGGTTTTTTTGCCGCCGGGAGAGACGATATGCCCGCATTCCTTTTGCCCGCCCTTGTTGTTGCAAGACGATTGGCCGTTGTGAGTGCTGTTGCGCTGTCGCTGTCGCTGTCGGCGTGCGGGGCGGGCGATGTTCAGTTGAACGGCAAGGTTTTTGATGCCATCGGCGGGCTTGTCGGCAGTGGCGGTGCGAACGAAAGCGCCAAGATTCCTGCCCGGCCCGGCCTGGTTGTGCCTCCGGGACTTGAGAACCTGCCGCAGCCCGGGTCTGCTGCTGTGCCGGATGGCGATTTGGCGCAGATTACCGATCACGACCGTAAGAAGGTGGTGGATAAGTCGGCGCTGGAGTCCAAGCAGCGCGAGTATTGCAAGGTGAATTACGAACAGGCCAAGCAGCGCGGCGATCAGAACGCCGATGAAGCTACGGGACCGCTTGGGCTTTGCCGTCCAACAGCATTGGGTTTGGTCAAGTCGATGAATTCGGGCGAATAGCCAACCGTTGGCCGTATGGCGTCCTGAAAGCCGGCTGACGGATACAGATTGGGTGCGCTACATTTTGGCGCGTTCGATTGTTGGGTTACGTCAGGAGACTGCTAAGGAGTCGCGCGCTGCGCCTGACCCAACCTACGGGGCTGCGATGCCAGCTTTGGCTGACATGAAGCCGATGTCATTTGACAAGTTGGGCCGCTCGCACAACATCGGCGCATGTTCGCGCCCAAGCAGAGAAAATCCTCATGATGACCTTTCGCGGCGGAGTTTCCGTGCAAACGAACCTCGGCCGGTCCCCCTTCATCCCCCTAGTTCTGGCGGTCTTGATGCTCGCTTTCACTCACGCCACGCTTATGGCGAAGCCCGTCTCCAAAGCCACCGAGTTTAAACTTGCCAATGGCATGCAGGTGGTTGTGGTGCCCGATACGCGGGCACCCGTCGTGACGCATATGGTCTGGTACAAGGTCGGCGCTGCCGACGAACCGCCGGGCGTTTCCGGCATTGCGCATTTTCTCGAACATCTGATGTTTAAGTCGACGGACAAGATCCCGATGGGGGAGTTCTCCAAGATCGTGTCGCGGCTCGGGGGGCAGGACAACGCCTTCACAGGGCACGACGCCACCGCCTATTTCCAGCGCGTGTCCAAGGATCGCTTGGCGACCGTGATGGGCATGGAGGCCGACCGGATGGTGAACCTCAAGCTCACCGAGAAGGAAGTGCTGACCGAGCGTAACGTGATTTTAGAGGAGCGGCGGTCGCGGATTGAAAACAGTCCGAATGCGCTGCTCGATGAACAGATGAATGCGGCTCTGTATATGTCGCATCCTTATAAGATCCCGGTGATCGGGTGGATGCATGAGATGGCGAAGCTGTCACCGGCCGACGCCATGGCATTTTATAAACGCTACTATGCGCCTAACAACGCGATCCTGGTCGTGTCAGGCGACGTGACACCTGAAGAGGTCAAGACGCTGGCGGAATCGACGTACGGCAAGGTGCCGGCCAACAGCGCTGTCGGTGCGCCCCGGGTGCGTCCGATGGATCCGCCGCAGCGGGCTGCGCGCCGGTTGCGTCTGGAAGATCCGCGGGCTGGTAAGACGTCGCTGTCGCGTCACTATCAGGTGCCGAGCTATATTACCGCCAAGCCTGGGCAGGCTGAATCGCTCGACCTGCTGATGAAGATCATGGCGCAGGGTTCGACCAGCCGGATGTACAAACGTCTGGTCATGGAAAAGAAGATGTCGCCGAGCGCCAGCGGTTATTATTCGGGTGGCGGGCTGGACTATGGGTCGCTGTCGATCTCGGCTGTTCTGGCCGATGGACAGCCGGTTGAGGCGGTGGAGGCTGAGATCGATGACGTGATCGCTGAAGTCATCGCCAAGGGCGTGACCGAAGCGGAACTGGAACGGGCGAAGAACGGGTTCATCGCCGATTACGTTTATGAAAGCGACAATCAGGCGACGCTTGCACGGCGTTACGGATGGAACCTCGTCGTCGGGCGAACGCTGGAGCAGACGGACAACTGGCCGGACGCGATTGCCAAGGTCACGGTTGATGACGTGAAGGCGGCCGCCGCGGCATTCCTCGACATCAAGAAGTCGGTGACCGGCGTGCTGGTGCCGACGGCGGATGGCGGGCAACGGGCGGAAGTCCCGCCTGCGGCGGCCGCAGCTCAGACGATGAGGTAAGGCCATGATGTCATTTGATGGACTTGCCGTGTTGCGCCGATTTGCTCGTATCGATATGGCTGTTTCGATGGCTGTTGCTGCGTTGTTTTGTTTTGTCACCCTCAGTCATCCGGCGCACGCTATGAAAATTCAGACGGTCAAGAGCCCTGGCGGAATCGAAGCTTGGCTCGTTGAAGAGCATTCGGTGCCGATGCTGGCGCTCAAGTTTGCGTTTCTGGGCGGTAATTCGCAGGATCCTGCCGGCAAGGAAGGGCTTGCCAATTTCATCACGGGGATGATCGACGAGGGTGCAGGCGATCTCACGTCCGAGATGTTCCAGCAGCGCATGGAAGAGCTTGCCATGCGGATGAGTTTCGAGGACGGCAAGGATGCGCTGTACGGCAATTTTGAAT
>JANLYB010000379.1:0-10447 GCA_031365425.1 Hyphomicrobiaceae bacterium | reverse complement strand
CGCCCGCATCCTCTCTGCCGGCTGGAACGAACCCGACCTTATCGCTGGTCCAGGCCGCGCCGACACGGTCGTAATGGCCGCACTCCCCCGCCGCATCTTCATGAAAACCGGTGCCGAAGGCGTCTACTGCGGCACACTCCCCGAGCTTGGCCTCGGCTTCGCCCTCAAGGTCGACGACGGCGCAACCCGTGCCAGCGCAGCCGCCGCCATGCCGCTAATCGAACGCCTGATCCCGCAAGCGCGCGGCCTCGTCAAACGCTCGATCCTGAAAACCCCCAACGGCATCGAAGCCGGCACCATCCGCACCTCCCGCGACTACGAACGCGCCCTCGACGGCTTAAAAATCTGACGCTCCTGTCACCCCGTCGAATTCCCCGAAATGGTCACGCGCCCCGTCGTCGGCGCACCCTTGGCCAGATCGGCCCCGAACGCACGCCCCACGTCATGCGCCCGGATCGCACCATCAATCGCACCCGAAATCAAGTTCCCCGACACCAACGCACTTCCAGCCCCCGGATCCGACGACACCATGATCCCGATCCGGCACCCGCGCACGACGTTCCCGGTTGCCGACACGTCGCGCATATGCCGCCCCCAGCCGAGCAAAATCCCGCACGTCGGCGCACCCTCGATCGTATTCCCGGAAACGAGCGTATCCGCCTCGACGGCAATCCCCTCGCCGCGCTTATCGACCAGCTCCTGCTCGCGCCGCACCAGATTGCGAATGAGGTTGCCCTGCACAACGCCCAGCCGCCCGCCCTCATTGAAGTTCGTCACCGAAATGCCCGTTGCGGCCCCGTCGACGATATTATTGGCAATCATCGCACCCTGGAATCCAAACTCGGAGTACAGCGCGACTTCACCCAGCCGCTGGCACGTATTTCCGGTCATGGAGATGTTCGACGCCGCATTTCCCCTGATCGCGCTATAGGCGCAATCGGTAATCCGGTTGCCCAACACCTGCACACTACCAGCCCGGAACACATTGATCCCGTTGCCGTTCTCGCCCGTCCCGCCCGCATCCGCCCGGATCGCCGCTATCGCATTGTTGAACACCTGCGACCCGTCCTCGCCTGCCTTCGATCGCCACACCAGCACCCCGTTATTCCCGCATCCGGAAACCGAATTTCCCGAAATCGAAAGCGTCGAGTCGAGCGCAAACATTCCCGCCTGCGCCACGCTCAAAACCGTGCAGCCCGTCACCTTCCCCGTCGATCCCGTAATCACAATCCCATTCACCGAACTATTCGTGACCACAACCGAACTGATCTCAAGATCGGCGCATCCCTCCAGCACGATCAGGCCCGCCGCTGCCCCAAGCGGGTGCATCCCGCCATCAATCGTCAGCCGCGAAATCGAAACGCCCGCGCAAGCCTTCCCGCTAAAAACCGCCCCGCCGCCGGTCAACTGCAACGTCGTCAACCGCCCAACCCCTGAGATCACAGACCCAGGCCGCAACGTCAGCGCCCCCGTCTTGAACACCCCAGCCGGCAGCTCTAGCGGCACGCCACGCGCCGCCGCATCGTCAATCGCCGCCTGCAAGTTCGCCGTCTGATCGACCCCGGAATTGGCCGCAAGAACAACCGGACCAGCCAGCTTGACCGCCGCCTGAGCCGCCGTCCCAGCCATCCCAAAACCGATGCCGGAAGCAATGAACGTGCGGCGAGAGCTGATCATAGGTGCGTCCAATCCCTAATCGGAAGTGCCCGTCAACAGAGCAAGGATCAGGCCACGACCCGTCCCGCATCGAGGCAAACCGCGATGATTTCGAGGCTACCAGCCAGCGCCTGTTCAAACGTTAACGGTCCTGAGTGGCCCTCATCGGCCAGCGGCGACGGCGCTAATGAAGACGGCAAATGCACGAAGCCCGCCATCCCGCAGCCCATCCCCCGCGCGTCAGCGCCGGTTAACCCAAGAGACTGATACAAAACCGCATTGCACAGATACGATCCTGCATCGTCCGACGTCACCGCAGGCAGCCCCAGCGACTTCAACCGCGCCACGATACCCGCAACCGGCAACGTCACCGCCCGCCGCTTCGGCCCATTGGGATCGAGCACGTCCAGCGGCGGTAACTTCCCCGCCCCATCCTCGGTATGCAAACAAACATTCACACCCCTCCGCTCGATCACGAACCCTTGGGCCCGCCCCGACACCCCGAAATGGATCGAAATATCGGGCGACGCCCTCTCGTGCGCCGCCCGCGCACGCGCCGGTCCCCTCCCCCACTCCGTCGGCAAGATCGCCGTATGAACGTGAACGCCCACAAACCGCCGCCGTGCCGCACGCGCCAGCCGCGGCACCAGCATCCCCGACGCATTCACCGCCACCCCAGGAAACGGCCCAAACCCGGTTATGAGAACGCTGGGCATCACAGCCCCATCAGCCCCATGATCCGATCGACCGCGAGCGTCGGGATAAGATTCCCCTCACGCACATCCCGCTCGAGCTTCGGCAATTGCGCCGCCACCGCCGGATTGGCCTTGAGCGCCGCCATCAACCGGTCCTCCAGCATGTCGCGCATCCAGGCCACCGCCTGCCGCTGCCGCCTCGTCTTGAAATCACCCGACGCCGCCGTCTTGGCGCGATGGTCGCAGATCATACCCCATAGCCGGTCGAGCCCGCTATTCTCTAGCCCCGACATCGTGATGACCGGCGGATGCCAGATCGCATCCTTCGGCGTCAGAATATGCAGGGCGTTGCGATACTCCTGCGCCGCCCGCTCCGCCCGGATCTTGTTGTCCCCGTCCGCCTTATTGATGGCGATCAGATCGGCGATCTCAATAATGCCCTTCTTGATTCCCTGCAGATCGTCGCCCCCGCCGGCCAGCAAGAGCACCAGGAAAATATCGACCATATCGGCCACCGCGACCTCGGACTGCCCAACCCCGACCGTCTCTACAATCACAATGTCAAAACCCGCCGCCTCGACGAGCGCCATCGTCTCCCGCGTCTTGCGCGTCACCCCGCCCAGCGTCCCCGACGTTGGCGAAGGCCGGATAAATGCATTGGCCGCCTGCGACAGCCGGTTCATGCGCGTCTTGTCACCCAGGATCGACCCGCCGGTCCGCTTCGACGTCGGATCGACCGCCAGCACCGCCACCCGGTGCCCAGCCTCGACAAGGTTCATGCCCAACTGATCGATCGTCGTCGACTTGCCGACGCCCGGCACGCCGGTAATCCCGATCCGCAACGCCGGCTGACGCTTGTCCGCCCCCGGTAGCAGCCCCTGCAACACGTCCTGCGCCAAGGCCAAATGCGCAGCCTTCGTGCTTTCAACCAGCGTGATGGCGCGTGCCAGCATAGCCCGGTCGCCGCCCGTAACACCCGCCACATACTCAGCGGCGGTCGGAGAAGACGTTCGGGTCGTAGCGGGCAGCATGGTCGTTTCCTTGGGCGGGTGAGTAGAATATCGCCCCTACTCCTAACCCGACTTCACCCGGGAGCGCATGACATTTTCCACTGAATACATACCCCGTCTTCAACATGACACTGTGAGGTGATTGCTTGAACCCATCCGCTTAACCTATGACTTTAACGTGCTTGAATCACTGATTCGGCTGGAGAAAATTTCCGTGTTCTTGGACGTCGTAGCACCGTGGATCATCGACTCGTGGCTTGAGGTCCTCGCGGCGCTGAGCTTCGACATCCCCACGCTCCGGCTCGACCGCTACCAGCAGCACATCGCGATTGCCGCCACCGCCGTCGTCCTGCTCATGCTCGGCTGGCACAGCGTCGGCAAACTCCCGCTCAAAGCCCGCCTCCCCGTGCTGGCCCTGCTGACCCTCACGCTGCTCGCCCCGTTCGCCATCCTCACCGCTGTGCATCTCGATGAAATCGCCCGGCTACCCCAATTTGCTGGCCGCCTGCGCAAGCCAGCAAGCCCCGAACCGCCGATCCAGACCCAGCGGCTGCCCGATGCCGTCGCGCTCCCGGAAACGATCGCCCCGGCAGTAGCGTCCGCCACGCCAAGCCCCACCCCTGAAGTGCTAGCAGCCGCTACCCAGCAGCCGCCAAGCGTCACCGTGACGGAGGCCCCCAGCGCGCCTCAGCCCGCAGCCGCTGCCCAGAGCGTTGCACGCCCGCTGCCTGCCCCCACCGCCGCTGCTACGGCAACCCTCAGACGGGTCGCAACCAACCTGTCACAGATTCTGCCGGGCGCTACCAAGACAGAACTGATGCCTGTCTTCTACGGCACCGACCGCCTCGCCGATCCGGACATTTCTGCCCGCTCGGCCTACACCGCCCAGCAAGCATCGCGCCTCGAATTGGGCCGCGCCTACATCCAGGTCCCTCGCCGCCACCACCGCAAACAGGGCGACCGGCCCTGGATCGCAGCCCTGCCCCAGGCCGACATCGCCAAGCTCGAAGTCGCCAGCGCCGCCGGCCTCGACCTCGACAAGCAATTCGCCCTCGCCGGCCTGAAGCCCTTGCCCCGCGACGGCTTCCTTGAACAAACCGTCATGCGGCTGGCCTCGTCGCAGCGCTACAAAGACCACGCCCTCATTTTCATCCCTGGCTTCAACACCTCCTTCGAAAACGGCCTCTACCGGGCAGCCCAGCTCGCTTACGATCTCAAATTCGACGGCGCATCCTTCGTATATAGCTGGCCCTCCGACGGACACACGGCGAACTACAAGCACGACAGCGAAACCGTCACGAAAGCCTCAGCCGCCTTTGCCGATTTCCTCCAAATCGTCGCCGGCCAGACCGGCGCCAAATCGGTCAGCGTCGTCGCCCACGGCCTCGGCACCAAGCTGACCCTCGACGTGCTGGCCTCTATGAAAGATAAAATCCCCACTGGCGTCACGATCCGTGAATTGATCCTGACCGCACCCGACATGGACGCTGCGACCTTCAAGGCCCGTGTCGCAGCCCTCACCGGCCTTGCCAGCCGCACGACCCTTTATGTTGCTTCGACCGACCGCGCCCTGAACATCTCCCGCCGCTACACCGGCGGCGTCCCCCGCGCCGGCGATCTCCTCTCCGGCGGCCCACTCGTCGTTCAAGGCGTCGAGACCGTCGATGTCAGCTTACCCGGCACCCAGGCCCTCGGCCTCAACCACCCCGACTACGTCGAACAATCAGCCCTGATCCGCGACATCGCCTCGCGCCTCGGCAACCCGTCCGGCGGACAGAGCACCGCCCTCGAATCCATCGCAACCCCTGCCGGCCCCTACCTCCGTCTCCACTAACGCAGATGGCAAGCGCACGTGAACACTCAAAGCCTGCAGAAGGCGGGAGGGGAGCAAAGCGACCCGCGGCGAGCCGCGCCCCCGCCGAGGCGCCATAGCGCCGCGAGCGCAAGAGAGTCCATAAACGATCCGTCAATCACTGTGCCGTAATGTGACACAGCATCCACGCGAGTTCCGCAGATGCACGCTCTGGAGGGGGCCGTCACATGCTGAAATACCTGCCTTGGATCACGGCACTCGGCATCGCCACCGGCCTGACGACGCACGCCGCCCACGCCGACGACGCCTATGTCTGCGACGGCGGACGCCTGGTCTATGCCCGCCCCGAAACGCTAGAAAAATTAAAGCAAACTGACCCCTGCATCCAAGCCTTCTACCGCGTGACCCCGGCAGCGCCGCCCGCCGCGGCCGCAGCACCCCAAGCCGCCCCTGCATCGTCGGCTATCGCTTCACCTGCACCAAGCGTCACCGCCAAGAACAAAGCGCCCAGCGCCAAACCAGCCCCCCTCAAAGGCACCCGCGACGCCGCCTTAAAACCGGCCCCATCTAAGTCCGAGAGCGCCAAACCGGTCGCCGCCAAACCCGTCGAACCCGCCGCCGGCACCGACTTCCGCAACGTCCGCATCATCAACGCCCCCGACGGCCCCGAGTTCTTCCGCCACGACCGCTAAACTGGACTCCACCGCCCCACTTAGCGCCGCCCTTGCGGCGAGGGGAGCAACGCGACCCGGCGTGTGCGCCGGACTCGAAAGTTATGACCTCCTTCAGGTCAGGACTTTCGCAAGCAGAGAAGCGCCGCCCTTGCGGCGAAGCGCCGAAGAGGCGCCGGCGCGAGCGCCGGACTCGAAAGGTCTGACCTCCTCCAGGTCAGACCTTTCGAAAGCAAAAGAGACAAATTACCGATTTATTCAGACGTTGCCGTCATGGTTGAGACTTCGTTGGTGTTCGTATCAGTGGGTATGTGAGATGAGTGGTTCATTCGTGCGTTGCCTCGTCGCAACGGCAGTCTTGGTATCGGCGTCGAGCGTTCATGCAGCCCCCGAAGCGCCACCCCTCAATCAGCCCCTCAGCCAATCCGCTTCCCAGCCGGCCATCAAAGCCGAATCCCAGCCCCCCGTTCCCGCAGACCCTGCACCCGCTCCCGCCAAAGCCGCCGAAGTACCGGCAAGCGCGCCCGTACAGCCCGTACCTTTCACCCTCGAACGTGCCGCGCTGCCAGCCAGCGACGCCAAGCCGTTACCTCCGGCCATCGCCGAAAAACCCGCACTCGCGGTCCAGGCTCCTGCCCCCATCGCAGTGCCCGCGAAAGCCTCAGAAGCTCCGCTGACCCCAACGGCACCAGCCGCTACCGCCGCTGCCAGCCCGCCAGCCCCCCAGGCTAACCCCGTCACGACCCCGGCACCCGTGCAAGCCGTCGCGCCCTTTAACGCGGGCATCTCCGACGAAGAGCGCGCGAAACAAATCCTCGCCAACGAGCAGCGCGGCTCCAAACCCAAACTTCATGCCCTTCAGACGGAATCCCCCGACTACAACATTGTCATCTGCGAAGCCGGCTGCGGCGATAGCCGCGCGCACGTCATCTACAAACAACCCGTCTCCGCCATCCGCTCGGCCCTCGCCGACCCGGCTGCCGCCAATGCTGCGCTGACCAAAAAAGCCGAATGCCGTGGCGGATGCGATGGCAACCACAGCCAGAAACAAGCCTCCCTCGGCGGCGCGGCGCCCGCGCTACTGAACGATACTGCCGGTTCCTGGATGACCACCGTCGAGCCCAGCGCCCCAAAAGCCCCGGCAGCCAGCGCCAAACCGCAGGCGAGCAAATCCCTCAAAGAAGACTGGATGGCCCGCATCAACCGTCAACGCACCGTAAGCAAAGAGCAGCCGGAGACGGCGTCACCATCCGAAGTCGAGGTAAAAGAACCCGAGGTCACCGAGCCGTCCCTCATTCGCGAACGCTAATTGCAGACTGGACCTTAGGAAGCGCTTAGGCGTTGTCGCCCGATTTCAAGGCTTGCGCGCCACCGGAATCTGCTGACGTAACTGCTCGATACGTAGTTGATAAGCAGCTTTCACGCACACGCGGTTCGCCTGACACTGATCGCGCGTTTCGGCCCAACGGTCCTCGGCGGCCTGGAGCTTGGCCCGTTCGGCCTTGGCCGGCTTTGCGGCCACCGCCGCGCTGAAAACGCCCTCAAGTTCTAAATCAAGTGCCGAAAGTTCCGCCTCAGAACACACGAGCTTCTCGGCGGCGTTGAAGGCCGGTTGCTCGCTGCACCATTTTGGGCGCTCTGCCGCGCCTCCCGCCTGAGCCGCAGCAAGGGCTTGACCCTGAACCTGCTGATCGCCCAGCGCCGCAGCAGGAGCCCGCTTACGGATCGCAACATCGATGAGTTTTGCACGTTTGACAGCCGGCAGAGCGTCAAACAATCCGCAGGCACTTTTCTGACGATAGAATTCAACCGCTACGCACTTAGGGTCGGCAAGGCACGCCTGCTCACAAGCCGCCAGATCCGCCAATTGAAGCACCCGATAGCTGTCCCCGTGGAGTTCGTGTCCCTCCCGGCGCTCCATCGTGTCGGTCGTCACGGCGATCGGGTCTGCCTCCGGATTGCACGGCACCGCGACTGTAATCCCTGCGCTCGGCACAAATTTCCGGCAAACGTCCTCGGCCCAAGACTGTGAGGCAAAACCGGCGAGCGCTCCGGCAACAATGGCTACACAAGCTTTCAAAGATGAACTCCAAACCGGCGCGAAGCGCAAACCCAGCAGGATGACTGCAAGTATCAGTCCCAGCCTTCGCCTCAATTTGAAACGGAATACGCGGTTCGGCTACTCCGCCGCCGCGCGCTCATGCCCGAGCGCCGAATTGAGCTTGGCAATCAAATCGATCGCCGCTTCGGGAATATTGGTCCCCGGCCCGAACACCGCCTTCGCACCCGCCTCAAACAGGGCCGCATAATCGCCCGGCGGGATCACGCCGCCCACCACGATCATGATATCGTCGCGACCCTCGGCAGCAAGCGCCGCCTTCAATTCCGGCACCAGCGTCAAGTGCCCAGCCGCCAGCGACGACACGCCGATGATATGCACGTCGTTCTCGACTGCCTGCCGCGCCGCTTCATCCGGCGTCGCAAACAATGGACCGATATCGACGTCAAAGCCCAAATCGGCGAACGCCGTCGCAATCACCTTCTGCCCGCGATCATGCCCATCCTGCCCCATCTTCGCGATGAGAATACGCGGACGGCGGCCTTCGTTCTTCTCAAACACCTCCACCAGCGACAGCACCTTCGCCACGTTCGTATTCATGCCGCCAGCCTCCGATCTATAAACGCCCGAGATGGCACGAATTTCCGCCCGGTGACGGCCGAACACCTCTTCCATCGCATCCGAAATTTCACCCACGCTCGCCTTCGCCCGCGCAGCCTTAACCGCCAGATCGAGCAAGTTGCCGTTGCCGCGCGCGCCTTCCGTCAACGCAGCCAGCGCCGCCTTGACTTCCGCCGGGTTCCGCTCCGCGCGCAACCGTTCGAGCTTGGCAATCTGCTGCTCGCGCACCGACTTGTTGTCGACCTTCAAAATGTCGATCTTGGCTTCATCGGTCACCTGCAGCTTGTTGATCCCGACAATCGTCTGCTTGCCCGCATCGATGCGAGCCTGCGTCCGCGCCGCCGCTTCCTCGATTCGCATCTTCGGAATCCCAGCCGCAATCGCCTTGGTCATCCCGCCGAACTCTTCGACCTCGGTGATATGCGCCATCGCCTTGACGGCCAGATCGTGCGTCAACCGCTCGACGAAATAGCTCCCGCCCCACGGATCGATCACCCGGCACGTCCCGGTTTCCTGCTGCAACAATAACTGCGTATTCCGCGCAATGCGCGCCGAGAAATCGGTCGGCAGCGCAATGGCCTCGTCCAGCGCGTTGGTGTGCAGCGACTGCGTATGCCCCTGCGTCGCCGCCATCGCCTCAAAGCACGTCCGCGTCGCGTTGTTGAACACGTCCTGCGCCGTCAACGACCAGCCCGATGTCTGCGAATGCGTCCGCAACGACAGCGACCGCGCGTCCTTCGGCGCAAATTCCTTTTTGATGAGCGACGCCCACAGCAGGCGCGCCGCCCGCATCTTGGCAATCTCCATGTAATAGTTCATGCCGATCGCCCAGAAGAACGACAGCCGCGGCGCAAACGTGTCGATATCCATGCCAGCGGCCACCCCGGCGCGCGCATACTCAATCCCGTCCGCCAGAGTATAAGCAAGCTCAAGGTCGGCGGTCGCCCCCGCCTCCTGCATGTGATAACCGGAAATCGAAATCGAGTTGAACTTCGGCATGTTCGCCGACGTGTACGCGAAAATGTCCGAGATGATCCGCATCGAAGGTCCGGGCGGATAGATGTACGTGTTCCGCACCATGAATTCTTTGAGGATGTCGTTCTGGATCGTCCCGGCCAACTTCGCCGCTGGAACGCCTTGCTCCTCACCCGCCACGATGAACAACGCGAGCACAGGCAACACCGCCCCGTTCATCGTCATCGAAACCGTCATGTCGGCAAGCGGGATCGACGAAAACAGCGTCCGCATATCGTAGATCGAGTCGATAGCAACGCCCGCCATCCCGACATCGCCCCGCACCCGCGGATGATCCGAGTCATACCCGCGGTGCGTCGCGAGATCGAACGCGACCGACAACCCCTTCTGCCCCGCCGCGATATTGCGCCGGTAGAAAGCGTTGCTGTCCTCGGCGGTCGAAAACCCCGCATACTGCCGGATCGTCCAAGGTTGCAGCGCATACATGGCCGGATACGGCCCACGCAAAAACGGTGCAACCCCCGGCATCGTATCGAGGAAATCTAATCCCGCCGTATCGGCTGCCGTATAAACCGGCTTCACCGCAATCCCCTCCGGCGTCATCCAGCTTGCAGACGCCGAACCCGGCACCGCCCCAGCCGCCCCCCGCCCGCCAGCCGCCAGGTCAATCTTCGTAAAATCAGGGATCGTTGTCATGAATGTCGCCTAATTGAAGTGCAGAATTCGCGCAGCAGTTCAGTGGCGCAACCGCGCGCCGACAAAGAGAGCCTTTTTTCGCCCTAACCGCCCCCTCAGTCCAGCCCTTTGTGCGTCGCAGGGTAACGCCTCAATCGAAGGGATAACGCCCCGCTGCTCAAACCGCGCCCCGTTTGCGAACTATGACTCCACGCAACTTGAATGAACGCAACCAGCCAACGATCGCTGGCAATGTTACCAGAAGGCCCGCA
>JANLYB010000377.1:0-4617 GCA_031365425.1 Hyphomicrobiaceae bacterium | reverse complement strand
ACCATTGCCGGGCTCAAGGGCAAGGTCGTGCTCGTGGATTTTTGGACCTACTCGTGCATCAACTGCGTGCGAACGTTGCCCTACGTCACTCAATGGTACGAGAAATACAAGGACCAGGGACTGGTTGTTGTCGGCGTGCACGCGCCAGAATTCCCGTTCGAACGCTCAACCGCAAATGTGCGAACCGCCCTAAAGCGATTTGGCATCACGTACCCGGTAGCACAGGACAACAGCTTCGCGACCTGGAAAGCCTACGACAACCAATATTGGCCAGCGATCTATTTGGTTGATCGCAATGGCAAGATCGTTCTCAAGCATTCGGGCGAGGGCAAATATGCCGAAACGGAGCAAGCAATTCGTGAGCTGCTAGCGGTTCCACCCGCTTAGTCCGCGCGGGCCTCTGCCAATACCGGGCAAGTCATCACCACTGGGCGGCTGCATCCTTGAAGGGTTTACGGTCTTGGGCCGGTCAATGTGAATCCTATCTCGGCAACAAAAAAGGCCAGCGCCATTGTGATCTGCTTGGATAAAATACTGTCCGAGACGATGCCGGCAGCATCCAGCGTCCGGCCGGCAAGCGGCAGGGTGATTGATGCTGTGTCTATCAACAGTGCCGACATCGTGGTCAGGATCTCGCGAATCTGCGCTTGGGCGTGGATCGCGCGGGGCGCGGTGTTGAAGAGCGCGACCGGCTTGCCGTGAAACTCGGGGGCGCTCACCAGCCAATCCAGTGCGTTTTTTAATGAGCCAGCTACGCCATGCGCATATTCGGGAGAGCTGATCAGCACACCTTGGCACAGGCCGATTTCGCGACGAAGCGCTTTGACCGTTTCTGGTGGGTCGGCCGTGTCGAGATCCGGATTGAAATGAGGGAGGTTGCCCAAGCCGGGGTATATGATGAGCTCGCTCGCTTCTGGTGCAAGGGCGGACGCGGCGTGCAGCACTGCGCTATTGGACGATCTAGCCCTCAAGCTGCCGGAAATGGCAAGGATGCGCATTCGTGATTTCAATCTTGAAGTTGTCTTATGGAGAAAACGCGGCGTCTTGGTGAACGCATGTCATCGAAGCATGATGCCGAACTCGTCCTTCGGCATCATGTCGAGGTGAATGGTTGTGACGATCAATTCGGCGACGTTACTCTCGTTCGCCTGTTGAGCTTTGACTGCTGTAGAGGCTAACAGAAATGCTGCTATCGCGCTCAGGATGTGTTTGGTCATGGGGCACCTGTTCAGGGATCATGTTCGCGATAGCTGTTGTCGTGAGGATTGTGTCAGCGGCCGTCCCAAACGCCGTGGGGCGTAATGGTTCCAAGGTTGGCAGCGGCGAACAGGGCGGGGTCAGAAAATTGCGAGGCTTGGGCCGTGGCGGTGACGAATAGAAGCGAAGCGAAAACTGCGGACGCAAAAATCTTGTTCATTGGGATAATCCTTGGCTGGGGTGATTGGTGAAATCGTGAGACGTGTATGAAGAGTTCGATTTTTGATGCTGATTAGTTACTGCGCAGATAGGCGTCCTTGAAGAAATCAGTCGCGAAATCGCTCTGCGAATTGGTGTCGATCTTCGAGGAATGGGGAGACGCGAAAGCCGCGCCCGTAGCAAACACGGAGATAATCAGGATTGAAGCCGTAATCACGTTTTTCATTTGAGATTGCCTTTTCAAATATTGTCAGGTTGTTCCGACGCAATCAGAACTAGCTCCTTCCAAATGAGCCGAACAGCCGGTATGAATGGGAGACATCATTCCGTTTTCTGGAAAGGCCCGGATGGACCGATTTGAATCGATGTCGATTTTTCTTGAGGTCGTGGATGCAGGCAGCCTTTCTGCTGCATCGCGCCGTTTGGGCACACCGCTTGCGACAGTCAGCCGAAGGGTCTCTGAACTGGAGCAGCACCTCAAGACGCGCCTTCTCACGCGCACAAGCCGGCAGATCACGCTGACGGACGCGGGACGGTCATATGTTTTGGCGTGCACGCGGATACTTAACGATGTGAACGAGGCTGAGCGCGCGGCGTCTGGTGAGTACAGTGCCCCGCGCGGTGATTTGGTGATCACGGCTCCAGTGGTCTTTGGAAGGTTGCACGTTTTGCCGGTTGTCTTGGAGTTTCTCAAGACCTACCCCGAGATCGACATCAGACTCGTTTTGTCAGACCGCGTTGTTCATCTGCTTGACGACCATGTCGACGTCGCCTTGCGCATCGGCGGGCTACCCGATAGTAGTCTCGTGGCAGCGCGGGTGGGATCCATTCGCCGGATCGTTTGCGGCTCACCGGCATATTTTGCCGTGCATGGCCATCTGAAAACACCTGAGGATTTACAGTCGCATCAATGCATTACCTTTGATGCGCTTGCTGCGCCCGGCATGTGGACGTTCAAGGTGGGCAAAACAGATACCTCGGTTTCTGTCCATTCACGCCTCGTAGTCAACACGGCCGAAGCAGCGATCGATGCTGCCATCGCGGGGGTAGGTGTGACCCGCGTTCTATCATACCAGATCGCGAATGCGCGGCGGGCGGATAAGCTGGAGATCGTGCTTTCCGATTTTGAACCGGCCTCCTGGCCGGTTAGCCTCGTGTATGACGGCCAAGGAATTCTCCCTCTGAAACTCAGGGCATTTCTCGATTTTTCCGTGCCACGGCTGAGAGCGGAGCTGTTGCAAGCAAACCCATAATGGGGAACATTCTGCCCCACCATGCATCAGCGGGTGCTCGTTTTTGTGTCGCGCGACTGAAGGAAAGACAGGATACAGTGGGTTGCATTCCCGGGCAATCCGCCTGGTCAGGCGGAGTACGCAACAATGATAGAATTGTGCGGGTTTGGCGTCAGCAATTACTACAATAAACTCAAGCTCATCTTACTTGAAAAAGGGGTCCCGTTTCGGGAGACCGTTGTCTACCCATGGTCGCGCAATGAATTTCTACACTATTCGCCGCTGGGCAAGATTCCATACGTGGTTACAGAGTACGGCGGGCTGTCGGAGTCTCAAGTCATATTAGAGTATATTGAGGATCGCTACCCCGACAACCCTTTGCATCCGACGGAAATATACGCACGAGCAAAGTGCCGTGAACTCATTCAGCATGTGGAATTGAATGCAGAATGGGTGGCTCGTCGTTTATATAAGGAAGCATTCTTCAACGGGGTGGTCTCCGACGAAACCAAGCAGGAAGCCAAGGTGCGGCTCGCCCTTGGACTAAGAGGGGTAGCTCAGCTTGCATCATTTTCCCCATACGTTTTGGGTTCAACTTTCTCTGCAGCGGACTGTGTGGCGTTCGTTCACTTCACTATGATCGAGCGCGCGACGATGAATATTTATGGCGAGAATCTTCTTCGAGAATTTGTCCCCGAGGCAGCCGCATTCATGCAGCTCATGGGAGAGCGCCCGCATGTTCGAACCATGATGGCTGACCGCGAGGTGGCAATGCAGGCATTCCTCGACCAGAATGTAAAATACGACGGATAGTGCTCTTCGCTTCTCGCGCCAAGCATTCGGCGAGCGGTGTTTGGATAACTGCCTAGTCGGATGTCAATTCGTCGGTCAATTCGCAAGAAAACTAGGCAGAATAAGTAGTTGCACTCGATGAGGTGGAGGCGCAGTTTGGTTCCTTAGACGAACCGGCGCTAGTGAAATAGACTTGCATATGGACTTGACAGATTGATGAGGCTTTCGCGTCGCTTTGCCCCATTTATTTTTGGGATACTTCAAGCCGCCATAACGACGGGAATAGCAACCGCAGTTGCCACGCTTACGGGCTCCGCCTCACTTTGGGATTTTCTCACACGCTGGCTGGTCGCGTGGGCAACCGCATGGGTTGTAATGCTGCCCATTGTCATTTTGCTCGCGCCGATAATAAAGCGAACAGTCGATTCTCTGACAAAGGATGATGCGCTCGTTGACAGAGCAAGCTGAGAAGCAGGCAGCCCGATGATGTTGAACCCCTGCTAGCCACAAAGAATGTCTCCTCGCGTCTTAGGACATCTCAACCAGCAGACGATTTCATCGATCCAACGCTGTGTCGGCAGTAGCGTAGCTCCCAAGTGGTGGGAGGATGGTTCTCGAAAACGGCGGCTGTGTTGAGGTAGCTGAACAATCTAAGACACTTCGGGGAGCCGCTCGCTCACGTTGCTTCTTGGCGGAGATGATCGGCTTCAATTCAGATTGGTATTCCTCAATCCAACACGGAGAACCACATGCCGATTCTCAATTTGTCTGTTTCAACTCAGCCGGATGCTACCCTTTCTGCGTCTATCGCTGAGCTGTTGTCGGAGGCCACGGCCAGACTGCTTCATAAAGATCCCGCTGTTACGGCTGTGGTCATAAACTATGTCGCTCCCGAGAATTGGATCGTTGGGGGCAAATCAATGACGAGCCATGGCTTGAAGAGCTTCTGGCTCGACATCAAGATTACAGCGGGCACCAACACAAAGTCGCAAATCGCAGACTACATCGAAGCCGTCTTCCGAGCGATGGGTCGAGTTCTCGGCGCGCTGCACGACACAAGCTACATTGTGGTTCACGAGGTGCCGGCTGCGGCCTGGGGTTTCGCTGGCGGCATCACGCCGACAAAGCACCCCGTGCTTCCACCTAATGCCTACCCCACGTCCGGGCCGCGCCCGAC
>JANLYB010000342.1:0-1948 GCA_031365425.1 Hyphomicrobiaceae bacterium | reverse complement strand
GTGCGACATCATGACCCCGAATCAAAACCCGCTTCCCTGATACAATAACCCGCTCGCCTTTTCACACAGCCTGGAACGCAGGGTCCCATATCCCCGGTCATCTGTTGATTGATGTATTACTCCCTCTCGTTAAAGTGAGGGAGTACTTCTTCAATCAACAGATGACCGGGGTTATGGGTCCCTGCGTTCCAGGCTGTGTGAAAAGGCGAGCGGGTTATTGTATCCGGGAAGCGGGTTTTGATTCGGGGTCATGATGGCGCACGTCACGGGGCAATCGCGGTACCAATCGACGCTTTTTCCCGAGGTTCTGGACGAGGTGGTTGGGCGCGACGATCCGGTGCGGGTGATTGATGCCTTCGTGGAGGGGCTCGATCTGAAGGAGCTGGGATTTTCCAAGGTTGCGGCGGAAGAGATGGGGCGACCGCCTTACGCACCTGGGGATCTTTTGAAGCTGTATATTTATGGGTACTTGCACCGGGTGCGGGCGAGCCGGCGGCTGGAGGCGGAGACGCGGCGCAACGTTCAGGTGATGTGGCTGCTTAACCGCCTGACGCCAGCGTTCAAGACGATTGCGGACTTCCGCAAGGACCACGCGGAAGCGATCGTGAGGGTATGTCGTGCCTTTATCCAGTTCTGCCGGGAGCAGTCACTGTTCGGGGCGGAGTTGCTGGCGATTGACGGGACCAAGATCGCGGCGGTGGCGAGCCGCAAGCAGGTCATGACGCCGCAGCGGATCGCGAAGATGAACGCTGCGATCGACCGCAAGATTGCGGACTATCTGGCTTCGATGGATGAAGCTGATCGAGGGGAGCCGGCGGCGGCTGGCAAGCCGGCCGACGTGGCGGCTGCGATTGAAGTCCTCAAGGCCCAAAAAGAGCGGCTGCAAGCTCAGGCGCAGGATATGGCGGCGCGCGGGCTCAAGCAGAAGGTTATGACCGAGCCGGAGGCGAAACTGATGCGGACGCCGCACGGTCACGCGGTCGCCTACAACGCGCAGACGGCGGTCGATGCCAAGCACAAGCTGATCGCGGCTTTCGATCTGACCAACGAGGGCAACGACTACGGGCAGCTCCATCCGATGGCGGTGCAGGCCAAGGAGGCGGTAGGTGTCGACGAGGTGGCGGTCGTGGCCGACACCGGCTATTCGAATGGTGAGCATGGCGCGCTTTGCGAGCGGGACGGCATCACCGCCATCGTGCCGCGTGCCGAGACCGTCAATCCGAACGGGAAGCAGTACTTCAGCCGTGACAAATTTACCTACGATCGCGAAAGCGATAGCTGGGGCTGTCCGGCCGGCGCCACGCTGAGCCTGTTCAAGACTTCCCATACCCAGAAGAAGAAAGAATACACCACCAGGGCGTGCGGCAGCTGTGCGCTGAAGGCGCAATGCACCGAGGCGCCGCGGCGGGTCATCGTGCGCGATTTTTACGAGGATGCGCGGGAGGCCATGCACCGCCGGGCGATGGCCGACCCGATTTGGATGAAGCAGCGCCGGGAAACGGCCGAACATCCGTTTGGGACGATGAAGTGGCTGATGGCTCACCCCCGATTCCTGGTCAAGGGATTGAAAAAAGCCAAAGCCGAGCTGGCCCTGGGGGTGCTGAACTACAATCTCAAACGGGTCATCAACATCCTCGGAGTGCCGGCGCTGCTGCAAGCGCTTGGGCCCTCCACAGCCTGACGAGGATTTTTGTGCCCCCGCAAACACCGCCGTGTCCGTCAGCCGCAAAAACCCGCGACTTCTTACACAGCCTGGAACGCAGGGACCCATACGCCGCGGCCGTCGAAATGGGCAGGAGGGGAGACGGCCTTGCTCCAGCAACTGACAACGGTAGTGGGCTAACAAAGGGCGTCTGCGACGGCGCTCCCTCGACGGATCACGCGGTATGGGTCCCTGCGTTCGCAGGGACGACGTGGGGAGAGAGTGGGCGATCACTCCTTCTTCGTC
>JANLYB010000308.1:0-5479 GCA_031365425.1 Hyphomicrobiaceae bacterium | reverse complement strand
TTGGTAAGCCAATGGTTCAGTTCGATTTGGCGGAGGGGAGAAATTCGGCGCGCGATGCGTCGCTCTATGCCAAAGCGAACGACCCTGAAGATTTTGCGTCCTGTATTCTCGAACTTTTGGCCGATCCCGAACGGCGCCGCGCGATGGGCGACTATGGCCGGCGGCGGATTGAATCCCAATTGTCGTGGAGTCACGAAGCGCCGAAGCTTCTTGCTGCCTATGAGGCGCTCTTTCCTGATGGTGTCCCGGCCGCTTATGGGGTCAGCAAAAGGAGATAGCCTTTGGCAACGATCGTCCACATCACAGCGGACTATCCGGATGCTTTTGCCAAGAAAAAGACCCTGGCTGTCCGGGATTTTCTCGCACTGACGCCTCGGCATCGTCACGTGGTCTACTCCCTCAATCGCGTGGACGGACTTGGTGGTGCCTCGATTGCCGATAGCAATCGGGATGTCACGACCGTCGTCTATCGCGGTCCTCCCTATGGGCTGCTTCTGGAGAGGTTTCTTTCTCCCGTCGCCGAACTGATTATTCGAGATCTCAAGAGGCGGGACATTGGTTTTGATTTCGTGCATGGCCACAAATTGACGGTCGATGGGATCGTTGCCCACGCCATTTCAGAGGCGTTCTCGTGTCCTCTGGTTTGTAACGTGTGGGGAAACACTGACCAGAAAATCATTGCAGCCAAGCCTCTTTTAAGGCCGAAATTCCGGGCGATTGCCAAGGATGCTCGCGTTATTTTGCCTGCCACGCCGTGGGCCGGCGACTACGTACGCGAGACGCTTGACGTTGATCCGCGTAAGATCCGCGTGATGCCTGTCGTGTGCAAATTGAAGCCGGCCATGAAGGCCGCAACTGCCGCAAATCGCGTCGTGACGATCTTCAATCTTGATGGTTTTGCCGGCAAGAATATCAAGGCGCTCATCGACGCGATTGCACTGCTCAGGCGTCATGGCAGACCCGCCGAGCTTGATATTTACGGCGGCGGCAGCGCGTTGAGTCTCAGCAAAGTTCGCGAGATCATCCGGCGCGCCGGTGGCCAGTCATTCGTCGCTCTGTGCGGAGCTTTGGACCATGAAGCTGTCCAAGAGGCGATCAATCGTTACGCGGCATTCGCCATGCCCTCGCGCCGCGAGACGTACGGCATGGTGTTCGTGGAAGCTTTGTTTGCGGGCGTGCCAATCCTTTATCCCAAGGGGCAGTCGCTCGACGGGTTTTTCGATGCTGTTGAAGTCGGCCACAAGTGCAATGCGCGTTCAGTGGCCGATATTGCCCATCAGCTCGATCGCGTTCTAGCCGACGAGGGCCGTCTTAAGACGAATATCGGCAGACTGCACGGGCAAGGGTTCTTTGAGATTTTCGAAAGCGCGACGATTGCTGCAACCTACGAGGATATCGTTTCTAGGATTATTGGAACGCCGCAGACCAATTTCGTTGGTCACCTCCGAAGAATGGAAGCGCAATAACCGAAAGCGGTAAGCCGGTCGGGTAAGAACTCCGCGCTATGTTTTTCTCGCCGCTCTCTGTCGGAGCGTAGATCAGTCGTAGGGGATTGCAGATGTCGATCCGGAATTTCGGCAATGACGTATTGGGCCCTTACGAGCGCAATCTGCCGCTTTTTTTCGATAGTGAAACCGGTGCCGTTATTGAGCCGGGTCGGGAGGATGGAACGCCAGCGTTCCTGTTTACCGAGGTTACCGGATACGCCATCCTCGACCGGCTTCTGCTGCATTCTCTGACGCTGCGGCAGGGACATATGGATGCGGCCAGGCGGGCGGCTGATTGGATCATTGCGAAGGGCATGGATTCGACGGGCGGGGCGCTTACGCGGTTTTTCTTTGATCATGACGACCGTCCCGAACTCGCCGATAAGTCATTCGCCGGGCGGCGTATCTATTCGTTTGATACCGCCATTTGCCTGCGCGGACTGGTGGCGATCTATAAAGCAACAAAGCACGAGCCCTATCTTGAGGCGGCGGTGCGCATGGGACGCTATCTCGTCGATGTCGCCTCCAACGACGACGGCGAAGTCGTCGCCATCTATGATGCGAAGGCCGCTGAGGCCGTGCCTCCAAATCGCGAAGTCTGGTCGCGATGCTTTGGGGCGTTCCTTTCCAAAACCGGAGAAGCGTTGATCGAACTTCATTCGGTGACGGATGACGAGCAGTTCGCCGAGCGGGCCAAAGCGATTTGTCATGCGGCGTTGCGCTTCCAGGGGGCGCATGGGAGCTTTGAAACCTCGACGAACCGCTGCGAGCTTCATCCGCATTGCTATGCCACCGAAGGGTTGCTGCACGTTGGCCGCATGAGCGGGGATGCACGGTTTGTCGATGCAGCAAAACAGGCCACCGAATGGGCACTGGATCAGCTCGCCGATGGCGGCATTCCACAGGTTGTCGACTTTGAAACCAATGCTGCAAAGGCTAAATTCCGCACCGACGCTCTAGCGCAGGTTTTGGCGCTGGGCTGCGATCTGAGACAGATGGGCATTCTCCCCGCCCGGTATTTCGAGCGCTTGGATACGCTGGCGCAAACGGTGCTGTCGATGCGCGAGGGGCAGCAGGGCTTCTTCCGCTATGGGTTCTACGAGCGTGAGTTCCGCGGCCGGCTGGAAGCGGCCACGCACAGCTATTGGACGCAGATGTTTTGTCTGCGCGGGCTGGAAAAGTATTACGTGTCGAGCATTCTTGATCGCACGTTCGTTGCCGTGCTGGCAGGCGGGATTGGATCGCGCGTGTGGCCGCTGTCGTGCGAAGCTCAGCCCAAACACCTATCGTACGCCTTTCTTGGCGAGCGCTCGTTGCTGCAGGAAACGATCAAGCGCTACACGGATGGTCATTTCATCTCGCCCAAACGTGTCCTCGTGCTGTGCCGTGGTTCGGCGTTCGAGCAGATGGCCGAACAGGCTGGGCAATTAGGTGTGCCGCGCACCAACATGGTGATTGAACTGGAGCCGAAAGGAACGATCCCGGCGTCGATGCTGGCGCTTGATGCTTGCAAGGGCATCAGTTCGGATCTCGACCGGATTGTGATCGTGTCGATGGCCGACAATGCCGTCACGCCGTACCACTGCTTCCAGGATGCGGTGAAGGCGGCGCTGATCGCTGCCGCCGAGAACGATTGCCTGATCAGTGTCGGGCGTCCGCTCGCCAAAGGGACGGCGCTCGACAACCGGCTCGGCCACATGCGTTACACCGGGGCCATCTCAGGTACGCGCGTGCATCGGGTGGAGCAGTTCGTTGAAAAGCCCAATCAGGGTCAATACGACGAAATCCGGTCGCAGCCGGGTAAGCTTGCTACGGAATCGGGTGCGGTGATTTTCCGCGAGTCCTACTTCCGGGCGGTAGCTCAACCAGGGCCGGGCAATCTTGCCGAGCACCTGTTGTCGAAAGCTGTGCCCTGGTCCCAAGAGGGCGGCGCGGGTGTTCAGGTCGCCACGACGCTACTGCCTGACGATATCCGGTTTGAAGACTTCGGCGTTCCCGGAAGCAAGCTGCGCGCTTATCACACCGGCAATCCGCGGTTTGATCTCGGTAATGGAAATATCTGCATCGGCACGCGCTCGCAGCTTCAGACGCTGCTGTGCTCAAACACACTCGTGATCGCCGATAAATTGCCGATCCGGCTTTACGGGCTTAGCGATGTTGTGGTGATCGATTCGGCGGTCACCAATACGTCTGTCATCATGCCGATCGAGGATGTCGAGCATCTGCCGCACCTGTTCCGGCTGTTCCAGGGCTCGCAAGGGTATGAGAGCTTCATCACAGGTGGCCCTGCGGCTCAGACGGCGCTTCCCACGGCGTTTGTCGAGCGGTGTCCTCACACGGTTGCCGAGCCTAGCTTGGGATTGGTTTTTGCCTACAATATTCCTGGCAAAATATCGATCAGCCGCAGCCAAGACGGTCTGGTGATTTCAAACTTGGAGCTTCCCGAGCTTTCGGTTTCCGACTTCGATGTTTTGGTCCGAAAACAGGCCGAGGATCAGCCTCTGGTTGAGCATGTTCTCCATGTGGGAGCGCTCGCCAAAGCCCTGCTGGGTGGCGATGTCGTGCTGTCAGCCGGCGGCCGTGACATCCTTCATAAGCTCTGCCTTTATCATGCGCTCGGTGGTCAGCTAACGCCGGCCAAGGAGGAATTGGAGAGCCGGATCGCAAACCGCGTTGCTCATCTCACCAAGCTCGACCGGCGGCTTCTCGATACGCGCATCGTCATGGAGTTGCTACGCCAGGAGGGGACAGGGTGCGCTGCGGAGGCGAGTACGGCTGACTTGATCAACCATTACATCTCTTCGGCGATCGCGTTTCTTCAAAATAGCCAAAACCTCGACCGCGATCTTCGCGATGTTGTCACGCTTCTGATCCAGGTCCAGGACAGCCCGCAGATGTTCGTCGCATCCTGCCGCAATTTCGTGGACAGCGGATTGATGGGTGAGCGTGATGAGATTGCGAGCGTGTTTGCGTGTTTCAAAGCCGCTCAGAATTTCGTAAACGGGCGGTGGCATTGGAAGCGGACTCGCAAGTTATTGTCGAGCTGTCACACGCCGGGTTTCCTGCGCGCCGACCGTGGTCCGATCGAGGACTATCCGTTTGTACTCGCGTTCACCATCGACTGGCTGCAACAAGCGGGTATCCGTTCCCGTCCACTGGTGACACGGTTGAACGAACTTATTGGGTGCGAGAAGAACGACTTCTGTCACCTTCTGCGGCAGCTCGATGGAGGTGCCAAGCCGCTCTGTGTGGACCGGATTTACAAGTACCTGCTGACGCAGCCGCGACCGGATGCGGGTGAACTGGGTAACATCATGGAAAGTGCGCTCAGCATCGAGCCAGGCGCTAACCACGCCTATCAACTTATGCAGATTCTGGATCTGCCCGTGAATCTGAAGAAGATCGCGGCATGCTGCCCTCAGATTACGCAATCCAGCGTCGAGGTCACGACGGACGCGATTTTGAGTTTCTACCACAAACATTGGCGCGATGTGACGCGCTACATCGAGCCGAACCTGATCACCGAACTGCTGCGGTCGCGGCCGACGGTCAGTCCGGCCGCGCCTCAGCCGATCTCGCACTGATGAACTCTCACCTCAGGACTTCCTCATGAATATCTCCGTGTTTGGAATGGGTTATGTCGGCGCGGTGACGAGTGCGTGTTTCGCCGAGCTGGGCTTTCGCGTCATCGGCGTCGACATTGATCAGACGATCCTCGACCGCATCAATGCCGGGCATGCGCCGATTGTCGAAAAGGGTCTCGATTTCTTGATACAGTCCGGCCTGAGGTCCGGCTTGCTGCGCACGACCACCTCGGCGCGCGAAGCCGTCGCGGAAACCGATATGTCGATTATCTGTGTCGGGACGCCCAGCTCGTCGGACGGTAAGCCTGATCTTAGCGCAGCCAAGAAGGTTGTACGCGATATTGGTGAGGCCATTCGCGAGAAGAAGTCTGCACATGTTGTGGTCATCCGCAGCACGATCCTGCCGGG
>JANLYB010000276.1:0-4835 GCA_031365425.1 Hyphomicrobiaceae bacterium | reverse complement strand
GCGCTGAGGGGCCTGTGAGGCATTTCAGGGTAGACTCTCTTTCGCTCGTTTTCCGGGATCGCGTATGCACTGTAATGGAGGCTGGCGATTAACGTGCCGCCGTCGCTGAGATTGAATATAGGTGCAGTGCCTTTGTATGATCCCGTCCAATTGAACGGGGTGATATTCGGGAGGAAGCTGTAATCTTGGTGCCGATAGTAGGCGTTGATGATGCTTGATGCCGTTTCGATTTTTCCGTTGTGCTCCAATTCGACAGTCATGCGATATTGAACCCGCTGCGGGATCAGCGAATACCAGAGCATGAAACCTACGATGGCGAGCACGCTGTAGGTGACGGCGCGCCGGATGGTGAGCTTGGGCAAATACATGGATTCCCCGGATTGGTGCCCATCCAGTGGTCGCGAGGATGGATTGAGACCTTGGCCCCTGGATGGCCGGGTCGAGCCCGGCCATGGAGTGGTGGGGCAGAGTATGTTGGAAAAGCTGCAAAAGTCTTTATGCGCCGCGTTCGTCGATGGTTGTCGTGCGTGGACGCTGCCGATGGACTGAGAAAGTAAGTGAAGGCCAGGGGACGCGTCCCACAGGCGCTAACATAATGACGGCTCGCTCCCTCTCCCCCTGGGGAGAGGGCTGGGGTGAGGGGATTTAGGGTCACGCCCAAGGCCAAGAGAAGGAACCCCTCTTCTGCCCTTCGGGCATCTTCTCCCCAGGGGGAGAAGAAAGTGAAGCCTATCTTGGCGCGTATGGGGACGCGTTTCCTGGACCCCTGACTTTCAAGTACTATGCCCCCCGTTCCACGGCGCGCCAGCCGATGTCAGTGCGGTTGAAGCCGCCGGGCCAGGTGATTTTGGCAATGGCTGCGTAGGCGCGGGATTGGGCTTCGCGGACGGTGGCGCCGCGGGCGGTGATGTTGAGGACGCGGCCGCCGTTGGCGAGGATGCGGGGGCCGTCGGCGCGGGTTCCGGCGTGGAAGATCTGGACGCCGGGGAGTTTGCTGGCCTCTTCGAGGCCGCGGATTTCGGTGCCGGTTTGGGGTGTGCTGGGGTAGCCGTTGGCGGCCATGACGACGGTGAGGGCCGCGTCGTCGTGCCAGAGCAGGCCCTGGCCATCGTTGCCGAGCAGGCCGTGGGCGGTGGCAAGGAGCGCCGAGAGCAGGTCGGAGCGCAGGCGCATCATCAGGACTTGGGTTTCGGGGTCGCCGAAGCGGACGTTGTATTCGATCAGTTGCGGGCCTTTGGCGGTGATCATGAGGCCTGCGAACAGGACGCCCATGAAGGGTGTGCCGCGCGCGTTCATGGCGGCGACGGTGGGGCGGATGATCTCGGCCATGGTGCGTTCGACGAGGGCGTCCGTCATGACGGGGGCTGGCGAGTAGGCGCCCATGCCGCCGGTGTTGGGGCCGGTGTCGCCGTTGCCGACGCGCTTGTGGTCCTGGGCGGTGGCCAGCGCGACCGCGTGGGTGCCGTCGCAGAGGGCGAAGAAGCTTGCTTCCTCGCCGACGAGGCATTCCTCGATGACGACTTGAGCACCGGCGGCACCCAAGGTGCCTTCGAAGCAGGCTTCGATGTGGGCGCGGGCTTCTTCCATCGTTTCGGCGACCACGACGCCTTTGCCAGCCGCCAAGCCATCGGCTTTGACGACGACGGGGATCGGATGGGTTGCGAGGTAGGCGAGGGCTGCAGCTTTGTCTGAGAAGCGTTCGTAGGCGGCGGTTGGGATGTTGTACTTGCGGCAGAGGTCTTTGGTGTAGCCCTTGGAGCCTTCCAATTGGGCTGCGGCGGCGGATGGGCCGAAGTGGAGGATGCCGTTGTCGGCAAGCGTGTCGGCGAGGCCTGCGACGAGCGGGGCTTCGGGACCGATGACGACGAAAGCGATGCCGTGCGTGCGGCAGAAGGCGAGGACGGCTTCGTGGTCGGAGGCGTCGAGGGCTGAGCAGGTGGCGATCTGGGCGATGCCGGCGTTACCGGGGCAGACGTGAAGCTGGGTCAGGAGGGGCGAGGAGGACAGCGCCCAGGCGAGGGCGTGTTCGCGGCCGCCGGAGCCGATCAGGAGGACGTTCATGGATGCGCTCGCCGGTGTTGGTTGGAAGCGGCAGGCATGGGCGAGCGGGAGGGGGGAGTCAAGGGCGGGGCGTGTCCCGTGGCTGTAGGGCGCAATAGCCACTTGGCGTATTGCGCCGTTAGGTAGCGGACCTGCGGCCGGCGCAATACGCTGCGCTATTGCGCCCTACAAGGGGCACACGGACTTTGAAATTTACGCGAGCCCCAGCATGAGTTGCAGATTTTGGACGGCGGCACCGGCGGCGCCTTTGCCGAGGTTGTCGAGGCGGGCGACGAGGACGGCTTGGTGCAGGCTCGCGTTGCTGAACACGTAGAGTTCGAGCTTGTCGGTGTCGCGCAGGGTTTCGGGGGCGATGCGGCCCGAGAGCGCTTTGGTGGGCTCATGGGCGACGGTGATGAGCTTCGCGCCTTTGTAATGGGTGGTCAAAGCGGCTTCGAGGACTGCCGCGGTGGGTTTGCCGGGGAGTGTGTCGAGGTGGAGCGGGACTGAGACCAGCATGCCTTGGGGGAAGTTGCCGACCGAGGGGACGAAGATCGGGCGGCGGGTCAGCTTGGCGTAGGTCTGCAGCTCGGGCACATGCTTGTGCTCGAGGTTGAGGCCGTACAGTTCGAAGGCAGGCGCGGTTTTGGCAACCTCGTAGGCCGCGATCATGGCATTGCCGCCGCCGGTATAGCCACTGACGGCGTTGACGGTGATGGGGTGATCCGCGGGGATCAAACCTGCATCGATCAGCGGGCGCAGCAGGGCAATCGCGCCGGTCGGGTAGCAGCCGGGGTTGGCGACGCGGCGGCTGGCTCGGATCGCGTTTGTTTGGGCGGCGTCAAGCTCGGCAAAGCCGTAAGTCCAGCCGGGGGCGACGCGGTGGGCGGTCGAGGCGTCGACGATGCGGGGGCTTTTCGCGCCCAGGCTATCGGCCAGTGCGGTTGCTTCGATGGCTGCATCGTCGGGCAGGCACAGGACCGCGAGGTCGGCCGTGGCCATAATCGCTTTACGGGCGGTGGCGTCTTTGCGCAACGCGGGGTCGATGCTGATGACTTCGACGGCGGGGAGGGCAGCCAGACGCTCGCGGATTTGCAGGCCCGTGGTGCCGGCTTCGCCGTCGATGAAGATTTTCGGTTTGGTGGTCATGGGCTGCGGTCCGGGCGGTGTTCAAAGGCCGTGGGTATGGTGAAGCGCGCCGGGTGTCAATGTGACGGCATGGAATGATTTGTACGTCCCAATTTTTGCCTGCATTATCGTGCAAGCAGGAGTCAAAATGGAGAATAAGATGACACAACGCGGTTTGGGCATTGCATTCTTGGTTGCGTCGTTGGCCGCCGGAACGGCGCAGGCGGGGCAGTGCCCTTCGAATGCGGTTAAAGCGAGTTTTGAGCTTTGGCCGGTGAATTCGATGTCGATTGGGCAGCCAGTGAGCGGTCTGCATTCGTGCGGGAAGCGCATCCGCTGCACGGCGGGAGATGCTGCGAAAGGTGGCAAGCGAACCTGTTCGTGGATGTAATTCGTGAGACGAAAACAGCCCGCCTTTTGAGGGGCGGGCTGTTGGTAGATGGGTGGAAGTGAAGGCCGATTAGCGCTTCGAGAACTGGAAGGAGCGACGGGCTTTCATGCGGCCGTACTTCTTGGCTTCGACGATACGGCTGTCGCGGGTCAAGAAGCCGCCGGGCTTTAAGGCCTTGCGCAGGTCGGGCTCGTAGTACGTCAGGGCTTTGGAGATGCCGTGACGAACGGCACCGGCCTGACCCGATAGACCGCCACCGGCGACGGTGACGTTGATGTCGTACTGGTCGGCGCGTGCCGCTGCGATCAGGGGTTGCTGGAGCAACATCTGGAGCACGGGGCGGGCGAAATATGCCTTGTAGTCCTTCGTGTTGACTGTGATCTTGCCCTTGCCGGGCTTGATCCAGACGCGGGCAACGGCGTTTTTGCGCTTGCCGGTGGCGTAGGCGCGGCCGAATTTGTCCAGCTTCTGAACGTGAACGACCGCGGCCTGGCCGTTCGAGGCGGTGACGACGGCGCCACCGGCAGCAGGCTTGAGGCTGCCGAGGTCGCTGAGCGTTTTGGTTTCTGTTGCCATGTGACTTAGGCCCTCACGTTCTTACGGTTCAGCTTGGCGACGTCCAGCGGCTGCGGGTTCTGCGCAACATGGGGATGCGTCGCGCCCTTATAGACTTTGAGGTTGCGCATGATCTTGCGCATCAGGGGGCCGCGCTCGAGCATGCGCTCGACGGCCTTTTCGATGACGCGCTCGGGGAACTTGCCCTCAATCAGGCGGCGCGGGTTGGTTTCCTTGATGCCGCCAGGATAGCCGGTGTGGCGGTAGTAACGCTTGTCTTCATACTTCTTGCCGGTGAAGACGACCTTCTCGGCATTGATGACGACAATGTTGTCCCCGCAATCGACGTGGGGTGTATAAAGCGGGCGATGCTTGCCCTTGAGGCGCAGGGCAATCAGGGCTGCGAGACGGCCAACGACGAGACCGTTGGCGTCGATCACAATCCACTTCTTGTCCACCTCGCCGGCCTTGGCGGAGTAGGTTTTCATGAGGCTATGCTCCAAAGGGAGGTCAAACGAACGATAGATGGCCCCTAGATAGTTCCCTGGGGGGCTGATATCGAAGCGGCGTGTGTATCTGCGCGGCAGCGCTGTGTCAACCGATAATAAAAAACCGTTTAGAATCAATGGCATTAGGGTTGTGGTATCATGGAACCGCACAAAAGGTAATTTGTTACCGCAACTTTTCGGGCATCTGATCGTTGCTGTCGGACGAGATTAGT
>JANLYB010000272.1:0-4021 GCA_031365425.1 Hyphomicrobiaceae bacterium | reverse complement strand
CCGTGCGGTTGTATTCGTTTGAAGTGATCAACCATTCGATTTTTACCGACGATTTCAAAATCAGAAGCACCCTTACCGATCCTGCCGGTTGTTGCTCCAGTGGGACGCCTTAGCTTCCCCGACAAACTCCCCGTTGTAGATGGCCACAGCAACCGATGTCGATCCGAATAGTACACTTGCCCAAAGGTATCTATTTGAGAGCATATCCCCATATCCTTTGATGGCGTCTACATGCATGCCCTGTTTGCACTGGTGTATGCTATAGCGGCGCTTTGGATCACGAAGGACGTTCACTCATGACCGGTCAATTGAACCTCCTGGATGCGATCCTTGGGCGGCGCTCGCTGTCCCCGCGCTTGCTCGCTTTGCCGGCTCCGTCCACCGAGCACCTCGCGCTCATGTTGCGCGCCAGTGCGGCAGCCCCCGACCATAAGAAACTCCGGCCGTTCCGGTTCATTCTGATCCCCGAACATAAGCGCGCCGATCTCGCCAATGCTTTTCGCGAAGCCAAGCGGGCGCGTGACCCAGGTTCCAGTGACGATGATCTCGACCGTGCCGCCAGCAAAGCCTTCCGTGGCCCAATGCTGCTGGCGCTCGTCGTCCGCACCATACGCGACCACCCCCGCGTCTCAATCACGGATCAGATGATCTGCGCAGGAGCCGCCGTCGAAAATTTCCTGCTGGCAGCTCAGGCCCTCGGATTCGGCGGCTGCCTGCGCAGCGGCACGTCGGCGACGTCGCGCACCGTCCGTGAAGCGCTCAATCTGGACGGTGGCGAAGACCTTGCTGCGTTCATCATCCTCGGCACTCCACAAAAACCGGGCGCCCCCCGCGACGATTCCATCGACGGCCTCCTCACCACCTGGGAGTAAGCCCCTTGTTCGTCACACTGGACACGCATCATCACCGCTGTTAGCGTCGTGTTACAAACAGTCGATGGTTCGATGCGCCGTGTGCGCTCTGGCCTTGCGAAGATGACGGGTTCCGTCTGCCAGACCGCGTTCTGGATTTTTCGCAAGACAGGTGGAGTTGAAAGCGTCCGCCTCCCTCGCACTGCTTTGCTCAATTCAGCTCCATACGTCGCGCACCGTGCGATTTGATCGCGTGCCCATTTGAGCCCGTGACCCGTCAGCGGTCGATTGCGGCAACTTTTGCTCCAAGGATGGGCCGCCTTGCGCTGTCGATTTGCAACGCCCTGCAGCCATGCCGCGCCCCCGCGCGCGGTGAAGCTTGGCCTTGCCACTTGCGCCGCCATCATTACGCAACTGGCTTTCTCACCCATCACTCATGCCGATGACCTGCAGCCCTGGACCCCCTCGACCACGCCCGCGCTCGCACTTTCTACCCTCGACGGTGCAGCTTCCTCGCTTGCGGCCCTTCGCGGCAATGTCGTGATCGTTCATTTCTTCGCCACCTGGTGCGAACCCTGCCAAACCGAACTCGAAAATCTCGACCGTCTTCGCTCGGATCTTAAAGATGCTCCGCTTCGCATCCTGGCCGTCGACGTCGGTGAACCCAAAGTTCGCACGCAGCGCTATTTCGAGTCCTTCCCCGTCCGCTTCCCGATCCTGCTCGACCTCGACAAAACCGCCATGAAAGCCTGGGCGGTCGATGCGCTCCCGGCGTCGTACGTCCTGGGTGCAGGCCTCTGTCCGTTATGGAAAAGCGATGGCGTCGTCGATTGGAACGCCCCCGCGACCCGATCCAAGCTCAACGCCGCAATCGCATCTCTCAGCCCGCCTTCAACCCTTCCCGCCAATACGTGCCAGCCACCCGGAGAACCCAAATGACGCTCGACCGCCGTACCGTCCTGAAGGGCGGAGCAGCTCTGTCTGCTTTTGCCGCAAGCCCCGCTATCGTCCGCGGCGGTCCCGCCTTTGCCGCCAACGAGTTCGCTCCCAAGCCCGGCGCATGGCGGACCTACGAGATCACGACCGCCATCGAGATCTTAAAGCCGGAGGGCGTCACTCAGGCTTGGGTTCCGGTTCCGGCGCTGACACAGGAAAGCTGGATCAAGGCCGGCGAAACCACCTGGAGTACACCCACCGGCAAAGCTGAACGGGTCCGCGATGCCAAGTCAGGCGCTGAAATGATCCACATCGCTTGGCCCACGGGAGACGCCAAACCCGAAGCCGCTATCGTCAGCCGCTTCCAGGCCCGCGACCGCTTTGTCGCCCCCGAAAAGGCAGCCGGCGCCCCAATCCTCACGGGCGAGCTGCGCAAGCGCTACACCGCGGCCACCGAGTTGCTTCCCCTGGATGGCATCGTCGCAGAGACGGCCCAGAAAATTACCGCCGGAGCAACATCCGGCATCGACAAAGCCAAGCGCATTTACGACTGGGTCGTCGACAACACCTACCGCAACCCCAAAACGCGTGGCTGTGGTACCGGAGACATCGCCTCAATGCTGAAAACGGGCACGCTCAACGGCAAGTGCGCCGATCTCAACGCCCTCTACGTCGGTCTGGCCCGCGCGTCTGGCTTACCCGCACGAGACATCTATGGCATTCGCGTTTCGCCGTCGTCCTTCGGTTACAAAGCGCTGGGTGCCAACGCCGCCATCATCACCAAGGCTCAGCACTGTCGCGCCGAGGTATTCCTGGATGGCATCGGCTGGTTTCCCGTCGATCCAGCCGACGTCCGCAAAGTCGTGCTCGAAGAGCCCCCGGCCAACCTCGCCCTTGACGACCCCAAAGTCCTGGCCGTCCGTGCCGCTCTTTTTGGCTCGTGGGAAACAAACTGGCTCGGCTTCAACGACGCCCACGACGTGAAGCTTCCCGGCACCGATGGCCCAACGATCCCCTTCCTGATGTACCCCCAGGGCGAAACCAAACAGGGCCGCCTCGACAGTCTTGACCCCGACAACTTCAAGTACGTCATCACAGCTCGCGAAATCATCGGCTGACCGGCAATATTGTGATGACTGCGCTCACAAGAACTCTGATCTGCGTCAGGTCAAAGTTCCCGCCAAAACTGTTGCATTGCGGTACGTCACAGTGGGGCAGGCTTGCGCGATATGACGCCTCATGCATAGCGTATGCGCCTGTAATTGCATGGCATATGGTACGCAATTCCGCTCGTTGGTCCGTTCTCTGTAAATATTGCAGTGCACGATGGCTCACTGATTTGTGGTCCAAAACGAGACCAACCTTCGTTGACCGCCACGTTGTCGCACTTTAGTACTTAAGTATTCCGGGTGTGGTCCGCGCGCGTTGCTGACCCAAATCGAGTTGAGCCCGGGCCAAATCAAAAAATTATAGGCAGACAGGGAGGGTCACAACGAATGAACATCCAAGTCTCGCGCAGGCAGTTTATAAAACTGGCTGGTGCTGGGACAGCAGGCTCGGCTCTCACGGCTTTTGGCTTTGGAGATACCGAACAAGCGCTGGCTCAAACCATCCGGCCATTTAAGCTGGCCAAGACAACCGAAACCCGCAACACCTGCCCCTATTGCTCGGTGGCGTGCGGCATCATCATGTATTCCAAGGGCGACATCACCAAGGGTGAAAAAGCCGAAATCGTCCATATCGAGGGCGACGCCGACCATCCGACAAACCGTGGAACGCTCTGCCCTAAGGGTGCAGCCCTGCTCGACTTCGTTAAAGCCGAAACGCGCACCAAGCAACCCATGGTCCGCGCGCCTGGCTCCAACGAATGGAAGCCGATCTCCTGGGACGCCGCACTTGATCGCATCGCGCGCCTCATGAAGGACGACCGCGACGCCAACTTCGTCGCCGCCAACAAAGACGGCACGACCGTCAACCGTTGGACCACGACAGGCTTCCTCGCCGCGTCTGCGACGACGAACGAAACCGCCTGGATGACCTACAAAGTCGTCCGGAGTGCGGGTATGTTGGTCTTCGACAACCAGGCCCGTGTTTGACACGGCCCGACGGTGGCCAGTTTGGCTCCGACGTTTGGCCGTGGTGCAATGACGAACTCCTGGACGGACATCAAGAATACTGACCTCGTGGTCATCATGGGCGGCAACGCTGCCGAAGCTCACCCGTGCGGCTTTAAG
>JANLYB010000269.1:0-6188 GCA_031365425.1 Hyphomicrobiaceae bacterium | reverse complement strand
GTTGCCGAAAGAACCATTCCCTTTTGGGGATGATGAGGTTCTAAAGTGTTCGCCTTGAACGGTGTCTGAAGGGACCGTTCCGCCGGTGTTCATCAAATTGACGTGGCTTGAACATCGATAGAACGGGAACCTCTCTCCCGTTCACTGTCCATACAGGTGCGAATCGTCACTCTCTGGCCATGTATATCGGTCCAAGCCCGAATCACGCTGTTGGTGTATTCGGCTAACGACACATGAGAGGCCAGCAAGATGAAGAATACATGGCTTTACCGATTTGCTTTTGTAGCTTTGTCCTTGATGGTCCTCGGCTCGCCGCTTGCGCGGGCCGCGCCAATGGAACGGCGTATTGCCCTCGTGATTGGCAACGCTAACTATCAGTCCAAACCCCTCGTAACACCCGCCAATGATGCTGGACTGATCGCGCAAACGTTGCAAGCATCCGGCTTTGATGTCGTGGGCGCGCGCGATGTGGATGCCGATACGCTACGTCATGCCTTGCGGGATTTTGTCGACAAGGCGGCGTCATCCGGTCCCGACACGGTCGCGCTTATCTATATCGCCGGCTATGGGCTCCAGTACGAGGGTGAGAACTACATCGTTCCCGTCGACGCGCGCATCGAGCGTGACATCGACGTTCCCATTCAGGCCGTTCGCCTATCGGATTACATCCGCCCGCTGAACGCCACGCCGCTGAGATTGCGTATGGTCGTGATTGATGCAGCACGTGACAGTCCGTTCGCCAAATCGGGACAGCCGCTCGCGAGCGGACTTGCTTTGGTTGACCCCGAGCCCGGTTTGTTAGTCGGCTTCAACGCGGCTCCCGGAACCATCGCTCCCGAAGGCGCCGGTCCCTATGGACACTATGCTCAGGCGCTGGCCGAGATGATCCGTGAGGGCGGGCTTTCGCCGACCGAGATCTTCGACCGGTTGCGCCAGCGCGTTGCTGATGTATCCGGCGGAGCGTTCATTCCGTGGAATGCATCGCGCGTGGAGTCATCGTTCGTATTTTTTGAGCGTGCAGCCGACGCCCCTCCGCCCGCTGTTTCTCGCCGCGATTTGGAAATACGCCACGCTAAGTCAATTCGAGAGTTTGAAGTCGAGGATGCCTATCATGAGGCGCTCGATCGCGACACGCTGGACGGCTATATCGACTTCTTGGACGCATACCCTCGCCATCCACTCGCCAAACGCGTCCGCGTAATCGTGGCAGCTCGCCGCGAAGCAATCACGTGGCGCCGGACGTACAGGGCTGATACCCCACCTGCTTATTGGTCATATCTGGATCGCTACCCGACAGGCCCACATGCCTGGGACGCACGCCGCCGTCTCCGCCATCTGGCCGCAGAAATGGAGCCGCCTGCCTCTTTCGTCACGATTGAATACGACGTCCCACCTCCGCCGAGGGAGGAAATCGTGTTTGTCGAACGGCCGGTTCTGGTCTTCAGCGATCCCTATTTCGATTTTGCGCCGCCGCCCCGGCCGCGAATCTATTTCGTGTCCGCTCCGCCACCCGATTTTATCGTGCTCGAAGCTCCGCCGCCGGTATTCGATGCGTTTGTCTTGCCGGTTCCCGTTTTCGTGCCCGTGGCCCGGTGGTGCGATCCGCCGCGCTATGTGGAGCCGCCGCCGCAGAATGTCATCTTCAACAACATCCATAACACGGTCGTCGTGAACAGCACGACCGTAAACACGACGAACATCACGACGACCAGTCAGACGGTTGTTAATCCAGCAGGACCGAATCCAAACCCTGGTACATCGTTGACCGCGGGACAGATCGGCGCTGCCGCCGTTGGTGCTGGGGTCGTTGCGGCGTCTTTGAAAGTGGCGCTACCGCCAGCGATTGCCAAGAAGCAAGCGGTGTTACCGACCCAGGGCACCCCCGGCGCTCCCCTGACGGTCGGAGCCCCCGCATTGGTCGGACCGAATGGAATCACAATTCCCCTGGCACCTCCAAAAGCGGCTATTAGCACGCCAGCGGCGCCCATTCAAAATGCGACTCGAGGATCGCAGCCGGTAGCTCCCGCATATGGCAAGTCGCCCCCGGTACCCGCAGCCCTCGGATCAGCGCGGCCACCGGAAGCTGTAAAGCCGTCTTCGGCCGTGGCAGCACCACCTTCCAAAGGTCCGCTGGGACCCAAACAGCCTGCCGTAACGGGCCCAAATCCGATGCCGGGAAACGCGCCGGCTCAAGCGCAAAACAAGACCGCGTTGCCCGCAACCGCACAGCAGCCCAATACCCACACCCCTGGCCCTGTGCCCGCCGTTATCGGTGGTCAATCGGGACAAGGCACCGTGCCAAAACCAGCCGATGCAAAGTTCGCTCCGAACCAGCAAGTGCCGGCGATAGCTACGACTGCCCCGGCGCCCCGAATCGGTAACAAGAGGGCCTCAAAACCGTCGGATACGACGGTGCCGCCAACGCTTCCATCGGTAATCGCTCCAGTTCATGGTGTTGCCAAGGTGCCAGACGTCGCGGGGACAAATCCCGCATCAAAAGCGGTACAAGACCGTGCGAAGGCCAACCAAGATGCCCATCAAGACGCTCAACGCAAGGCACAGCAGCAAGCAGCTCAGGAATCTCAACGCCGGGCCCAGCAGCAGGCCGCTCAGAATGCCCAACGCCGTGCTCAACAGGCGGCTCAAGAAGCTCAACGAAAGGCGCAGCAGCAAGCAGCTCAGGAAACTCAACGCCGGGCCCAGCAGCAGGCCTCGCAAGACGCTCAGCGGAAGGCCCAGCAGCAAGCGGCGCAGGAGACCCAACGTCGTGCTCAACAACAAGACGCTCAGCGCAAGGCCGAACAGCAAGCCGGTCAGGATGCCCAACGTCGTGCGCAACAGCAAGCTGCACAAGACGCCCAGCGGAAAGCTCAGCAGCTGGCCGCTCAGGAACAGCAGAAGAGAAAAGCCCAACAACCCGAGCAAAAAAAATGCGGCCAACCCGGCTTACCCGCCTGCCCGCCAAATTAATTTTGTATCGTTAGTGCATCTCTCAGTCGCGACGCTCGGCTGGGACCGAGCGGTTACGTCGAGTTTTGTTACCGATACGCGCGGGGAGACACTGCTTCACGGTCACGAAAGCGCAGCTCGCGTTCGGCGGCTCGCAAGCGCTTATGTCAGCCGTACCAGGCGCAGACCGAGGACAACGTCGAGTGCTTCATCGGCAGTCGAGTGTTTCATCGGCAAGAGTATTCCGCAATTAATCAGCCGACCAACGGTATGTCCAAACTTCAGCATTAGACGAGGGTTTCAAATCAAAACCATTCAAAGTGAGGCGCAAGTCCACCAGTTTCTGTCCAAGTGGCTCAAGTGAAAAAAAGCAGCGAACCCCACCGGTATGAGGATTGTTTTGGACGATGGGCTTTGTGGTGCGGCCCGCCGAAGACCAAGCACGGGCAGATGGAACATCTTTTTCGTTAATCGATTTGTCATAGTCGATCATAAAAAGTGGCAAACCACCAGACACACCAACGAAGGTGTTGATGACCCTACGAACGTTGAGGGGATAGTCATCGCACCAGTGAAGCCTATAAGCGAAGTCATGTCGCCTCGAGGCCTCAAGGGGCTGAGCCGGTCGCCAATATGCAACGATATTATCGCCCCACTCCGCCCCAATCGGCAATTCAAGTAGCTCCACCGCTCCTGAGCCCCATTCACCCACGGGCTCAACCCACGCGGTTGGCCGCGACTCGTATCGCGCTTCCAAGTCCTGGAACTGCTCGAATACCCGTTGGCGTTGGACCAGCCCATACCCGCGTGGGTTATTGACCTCATACACGCTTGCCTGCACCGTCGCGGGATTGAGCAAAGGGCGCCAGAGATGCTCACCATCAGGGGTTCTGATTGCCAGACCGTTCGAGTCATGCACCGCAAGTCGGAAATCGCGAAAGTTTTGCCGGTTTCGCGAGTCATACAGGAACATGCTTGTCAGTGGGGCAAATCCTATTCTCGCGAGGTCCAGACGGGGAAACAGCGCAACACGCACGTCGGTAATCGTCTCAGCGCCAGGCCGCAATACAAAGTGATAGGCGCCGGTCACTGAAGGACTATCCAGCAGGGCATGGAAGGAAAGACCTTTTTCCCCCTCTGGCTGCTCGATCCAGAACGTACGAAATAGAGGAAATTCTTCTAATCCTTGGCCAATGGTGTTTAACGCAAGACCGCGTGCGGAGAGCCCGTAGGAGTGCCCTCTACCGACTGCACGAAAATAACTCGCACCATTGAATGCGGCGATCTCGTCATTCATGCCCGAACGGTTGAGGGCTCCGTGGACCCGAAACCCTGAAATGGCAAAGTTGCCACTTGGGGGAACCTTGGGATCCGAGAGGCCGAAGTCGAACATATCACGGAGCGCCTCGACTGGACGCGGGACGCCCCCTTCAATCAAAAACACCTCGACTGGATCTTTATAAATAAAACTCGCCAAAAAGAACTGTAAGGAAAGTGTGGAAACATTCTCGTTCGCCCATATCGCTCGTTCTGGCCGATACCTGATGTCGCGATATTCGTCATAGCCGAACGTATCGAGCGGTGCAGGAGGGGAGTAGGATAGTGGGACAAATGGCTGCCGGGCGCGATCAGCCGCAAGATTGTCCACGAAAGCTTCATCAAATGGGGCATCAGCGGCAATCGCTCTTCCACTGGATGCGATAGGAAGCAGCGCTGCCGAAGCGAACTTTAAGAGGGCACGTCGATCAACGACTTTTCGCACGGATATCTGCCATTCATTCTGTTTGAGCGCGTGAACGCCCGCCCTCGAGACGGTGACAACCGTAATGATTGGCACCGCTCAGCGGATATTAAATTTTCGACCACTCGTCGACTTGCTTCTTGGCTTCGTCTTTAGCGATGCCGTAGCGCTCCTGAAGCATCCCTTCAAGCTGCTCCCGCTGGCCGTTGATCTTGGCTAGATCGTCGTCAGTGAGATTACCCCACTTCTCTTTGACCTTGCCAGAGAACTGCTTCCAGTCTCCTTTTACCGTGTCCCAATTCATAAGCTTTCCTTTCGCGATCGTGGTTTGTGATTGAAGCCGGCAAGTTACTTAGCGCCCGCCTTGGACTGCGACTTGCCATGAGCTTGATTGGACATCTGGTGCGCCTTGCGCGAGGCATCTGAGGCCTTCTGAGACAGGTCATGGCCCTTCTTGTGGTCGTCCTTGTCGTGATGATCTGCGGCAGTGCGGTGGGTCTTGCTGGCTTCATCGTGCTGCTCGGCTGCTTGCTTGTGGGCGTCGCGGGGCATCTTTTTTACTCCAGAGTTTCGTGTTGAAGGCTCTACGCCCCCGCACCGTAAATGCGGTGGCGCTATGATGGGGCACCCGATTTGGATGAACGGCGCCACACGCGTTGGATATCGATCTTATCGAAACGATAGGCCGGGCATCGATCACGCCACGACATCACTTGCCTGGCTTCAAAACACGTCACTTAACCGAGAGTTCCGCTCAGAGGACGCGGCGGCGGGTGGAAATAATCCAAAACCTACCGTAGACGACCTGACGCGATGGGTCATGGGCCGTCGTCATCGAGGCCGGGAGCCGTTTCCGCAGCACCTCAACAAGCCGACATTTCGGCCGTTGATGGCTGACATATCGGAGGGCGTTTTGCATTATCAGCGGTCGTCGCGAACCGTGTCCCGCGCCTCCAGCGAACCGTATGCGACCCGTGTGATCCGGTGGCTCGCGAGGTGCGGCGAGGGCATGACGGCAGTTAAGCATCTGCACCTCATGGGTAAATGCGGGCGCGTGAGGTATGATGAGGGGCTGGCTTCAGCAACTTCTGAGTGGGATGGCAACGAGCGTTTCTTTTGGGTCTTGCAAACAGATGCTTGGGCTAACTTAATAAAACTCGGCAAGCCGTGATGTCCCTCGCCCCCATCAGTTCGTCACGAATGGCCGCGACCCGACGCGACCCGACGCGACTTGCCGCGACGGACCGCGACGTGTGACGACAGGCAGCGACACGCCTATGTCTGTCGCCTCAGCCAGCTAGCCTCACCATACCAACTCAAAGCGTCGGATCTAAAAACACAGCAAGTCGTGGGGTATTTTGTGGGGGAAATCAGATATATTGATATTAATGCATTGGAACATATTGATTTCTGGGGGACACCCCCTCCGCCAACGCGGTGGGTCACCTCGTAAAGCGGCTCCCACTTCTTGCGGTTCTCGGCATATTCGCGATCGATC
>JANLYB010000238.1:0-3425 GCA_031365425.1 Hyphomicrobiaceae bacterium | reverse complement strand
CGCGCCGGTGGCGAACTTCACTGTGCCGCCATGCAGATCGACGAGGTTCTTGACGATCGACAACCCCAGACCCGCGCCGCGATGCTTGGACCCCTGGCTGCGGCTTTCGAAGCGTTCGAACACCCGCGCCTGCTGCTCCTTGGGAACGCCGAGCCCGTTGTCGATCACGGAAAACATCATCATGCCGCCCTCGCGCCACGCGTTGATCTCGATGGTATCACCGACCTTCGAGAACCCGACCGCATTCGACACGAGATTATACAGCACCTGACACACCCGCGCTTCGTCGGCGACGAACTCGTCCGCCCCATCCGCCTGCCCGATATCGATCGTCAACTTCGACTGGATCGCCCGGTCGCGCACGCCCTCGATAGCGGCATCAATCA
Organism: Hyphomicrobiaceae bacterium; assembly: GCA_031365425.1. Classification (GTDB taxonomy): domain Bacteria; phylum Pseudomonadota; class Alphaproteobacteria; order Rhizobiales; family Hyphomicrobiaceae; genus JANXVY01. The sequence goes on along the minus strand of JANLYB010000238.1, from coordinate 3,039 downwards.
CATGGCCCACCGAGACCGGCGCAAACTTCAACTCAACCGCCCCTGCGTCAATCGTCGCCAGATCGAGAATATCGTCGATGATCGCCAGCAGTGCTTTCGACGACGACGTAATGTCCGACAGATACTCCCGCTGCTTCAGGTTCAGCGGCCCGATCAACGGGCTCGATAGCAACTCGTTGAACCCGATGATATTCGTCAGCGGCGTGCGCAGCTCATACGACACATGCCCGATGAACTGGCTCTTGAGCCGGTCCGCCGTGATCAGCGCCTCGTTACGCTCTTCCAGCGCTCGCTCGTAGCGCTTGCTGTCGGTAATGTCGGTGAACGTCACCAGCGTCGCCCCATCCGGCAACGGCATAGCCGCATACGAGATCATCGTCTGATCAAGCCGGGTCATAGTCCCTTCGAGCGGCACCCGCTCATCGCAGAACGACGTAATCGCGCTCGATATCGAGCCCCAGATCTCAGGCTCGTCATGCAGCCTTGCAACCTTGTCGATGACAGCATCGATATGCGGCTTCGTCTCGGCAATATCTTCCTCGAGCCGCCAGATCGAGGCAAACGCCGTATTGTTGAACTTGAGCCGGCCATCGGTGCCGAACACCGCAACGCCTTCCTTCAAGCTGTCGAGCGTCTCGCGCTGCGATTTGATCTGCTGATTGTAACGGCTCTCGTGCGCCAGCCGCTCGGTTTGATCCACATAGAGATAGGTGATCCCGCCATCGTCGCGGCTTTCGGCCAGCACATGCAGCGTCCGCCCGTCCGGCAGATGCCACACCTCGTCGGTATTGGAACTTGACCGCACGCGCGTGAGGAACTTCGCCTTCCAGTCGCGGTAATCGGCGGTTTCGGGCAACCGGCCTACCTCGCGCAACCGGTCAAGCAGCGCACTTTCGACCGGCTGCGACTTGAGCCACACGGCATCGACCTGCCAGAGCTTGCGATAGGCCTCGTTGAAATAGGCAAGCTTGCGGTCGGGCGAGAAAATCGCCACCGCCGTCGCGACTTTGTCGAGCGTCCGCTCATACGCCGCGCTCTGCCGGTCGAGTTCGCCCTGCGCCTGCTCGACCGCCGTGATATCCAAAGCAATCGCCGCCTGCCCGCCCGTCACCGGCAGCACCACCAGTTCATGCGGCTTCTTCACGCCACCGGCCACCAACTGCAGCCGCTCGCGATAGGAAATCCCCCGCGTCAACGCGCTCTCAACGCTCTGACGCTGCCGCGTTTCCAGCAGCTCGATCTGCCGGTCGCGCACTTCCAGATCGCTCGTCGCATCGACCGCCATCCGGTAGGCCCGGTTGACCCACACGATGCGCCCGTCATTCCCTTTGATCCAAGCAGGGCTCGGCAGGCTGTTGAGCAGCGCGCGCCCCGCTTCGATATCGCGCGTGAGTTGCTGATGTGTATCGACGATCCGCGCCAGCTCGCGCTTGTAACCCGCCACGTCCCGCATCCGCAAAATGGCACGCCCGCCGGCAGTCCGGCCCTCGGCCTCAAGATGCCCGCCCGCAATCGTCTTGACGATGACGCTGAACGCCCGGCCGCTGTCAAACAAACCATCCAATCCAGCCTTGAGCTCGGCAGCCCCCGCCGGCTCCAGCCAGACACCGAACCGCACCAACTCCCGGTGATTCCCCGGCACACCGGCAACCGACGTCAAGGCGTGGGTAACGACGCTCAACGGCTGCCCCGGCTCCCAGTGAATGAGAATCTGCGGCTCGGCCTTGAGAATGCTTTCCGCCCCCGCAAGCCGCTGACGCAGCGCTGCGTTCTCGGCCTTGGCGCTGATCACATCCCTGCGGATCGAACGGATGAACTGCAAAACCGTCACGCCCGTCACCAGCGTCATGGCACACACGAGCGCAATGACCGTCAGCATATCGCCCGGCAGCGCCCGGCGTTCCGGCCCCTGCCCGGTAAACGTCATCATCAGCAACACGACAACGACCAGACTGATCCCGCCCAGAATCGCAAGATCCGTCGTCGACGCCTCGGCAGACTCGCGGGTTTTGGCGGCGGAAGTGCGCATCTGGGACCAAAGCTAATGGGTTTGGCAAGCCCTCCAGGACGCGACAACTGGAAAGCTGCGGGACGCAAAGCAAGCTGCATCCGAATCATGTCTAAGTATGCCGCGCCTCCCCCCCGCGCCGCTAGCCCAAACGGCCCACCTGCATAAAACAAATCCAAACTGTGTCGTATCCGGCCTATCCCTTAGGGTCGAAACAGAAAAGAGCGCCCAGCCGCAAAGGCTGAGCGCTCCTTTACATTTCCATAGACATGATCTCAAACGCGAGATCGCGCCCCGATCAATACCGGTAGTGATCCGGCTTGAAGGGGCCGGCTTCGGGCACGCCGATATAGCTCGCCTGATCCGGGCGCAGCTTGGTGAGCTTGGCGCCGACCTTGGCAAGGTGCAGCATCGCGACCTTCTCGTCGAGGTGCTTAGGCAACGTGTAGACTTTCTTCTCGTACTTGGCGTGCGAGGTCCACAGCTCGATCTGAGCCAGCGTCTGGTTGGTGAACGATGCCGACATCACGAACGAGGGATGACCCATCGCATTGCCGAGGTTGACGAGGCGGCCTTCCGACAGCAGCAGAATGCGGCGGTTCGGCGCAAGTTCGATTTCATCGACCTGCGGCTTGATGTTGTTCCACTTGAAGTTCTTGAGACCGGCGACCTGGATCTCGTTGTCGAAGTGGCCGATGTTGCAGACGATCGCGCGGTCCTTCATTTTGCGCATATCGTCGATGGTGATGATGTCCTTGTTCCCCGTTGCGGTCACAAAGATATCGGCGCGCGTGACGGCGTCGTCGAGCGTGACGACTTCATAGCCTTCCATGGCGGCCTGAAGTGCGCAGATCGGATCGACTTCCGAAACGAGCACCCGGCACCCGGCCTGACGCAGCGAAGCAGCCGAACCCTTGCCCACGTCGCCGAAACCGGCCACGAACGCAACTTTGCCAGCCATCATGACGTCGGTCCCGCGACGGATCGCGTCCACGAGGCTTTCGCGGCAGCCATAAAGGTTGTCGAATTTC
>JANLYB010000216.1:0-7840 GCA_031365425.1 Hyphomicrobiaceae bacterium | reverse complement strand
CGATGCGTTCTGCGGCAGCGTGAGATTGACCAGCAGCTCAGGCCGGTCGGATGCCGGAAAAAACTGCTGCTGAATGAACTTCATTCCAAACAGCGACAGCGCGAAAATCCCAGCCGTCGCCCCGAGTACCAGAAATTTCCGCCGCAACGCCCAGTCGAGCGTCCCGTGAAACCACTTCGAAAACCGCGACGGATTGTGCGCGTCGTGCCCTTTGATCCTATCTGGCAGGATATAGACGCCGGTCAGCGGCGTGAACAACACCGCGACAATCCACGACGCGAGCAGCGCGATCGCCACTACGACAAACATCGTGAAGCAGTATTCGCCAGCCCCGCTTTTGGCAAAACCGACCGGCACAAACCCTGCAACCGTCACCAGCGTTCCCGTCAGCATCGGAAACGCCGTTGAGGTATAGGCGTACGTCGCAGCCGATACCTTATCTGCCCCTTCCTCCAGCTTCGTGATCATCATCTCGACCGCGATCATCGCGTCGTCGACGAGCAGCCCGAGCGCGATAATTAGGGCGCCCAGCGAGATGCGCTGTAGCGAAATTCCCAGCAGATACATCGAGACAAACGTGATCGCGAGCACCAGCGGAATAGCGACGGCAACCACGATCCCCGGCCGCCACCCGAGCGCCACGAAACTCACAGCCAGCACGATGAAAATCGCCTCCCAGAGGCTCTTGGTGAACTCGCCCACCGCCTCATGAACGACGTGGGGTTGGTCGGCCAGCAGATAGGGATCGACCCCGATTGGCAGGTTGGCGGTCAACTCGGCCATCCGTTTTTTGACGTTGGCCCCAAGTGCTTCCGCGTCCCCGTTCTTCGCCATCGACAACGCCAGCCCGATCGCCGGACGCCCGTTGTAGCGCAGCATCGGTTGCGGCGGATCGATATACCCGCGCCGCACCTTGGCAATGTCGCTCAGCTTGAAAAACTTGCCGCCGTGCCGGAAGTTGATCGCCCTGAGACTGTCTTCCGAAATGAACTCCCCCGACACCCGGATGGCGATCCGCTCAGGTCCCGAATTCACGACCCCGCTCGGCGTGATCGAATTCTGCGTCTGCAACGACTGCGCGAGCGCGTTGACGTCGAGCCCAAGCGACGCCAGCTGCTGCGTCGAAAACTCGAGAAAGATTTTCTCGTCCTGCGTGCCGATGAAATCCGCCTTGGCGATGTCAGGCACGCGCAACAACTCAGTCCGCACCCGCTCGACATGATCGCGCAACTCGCGCTGACTGTAGCCGTCGGACGTGAACGCGTAGATCATCGAATACGTATCGCCGAACTCATCGTTGAAGTACGGCCCCGATATGCCGGACGGTAGCGTCTGCCGGATGTCGCCCACCTTCTTGCGCACCTGATACCAAAGGTCGGGCACCTCGGCGGCGCGCACGCTATCCTTGAGGTTCACGAAAACAACCGACTCACCCGGCTTCGTGTAGCTGCGCACGTAGTCGAGGTTGGGAATCTCTTCGAGCTTCTTCTCTATCCGGTCCGTCACCTGCTGCAGCGTGTCCGCCGTCGTCGCCCCCGGCCAAAGCGTCTTGACGATCATCGTCTTGATCGTGAACGGCGGATCTTCCTCGCGGCCGAGCTTGCCATAAGCAAACGCCCCCGCAATCGCGCACACCAGCATCAGATAGACGACGAAGCTTTTATGCTTGAGCGCCCACGCCGACAGATTGAAATCACTCATTGGCCTGCCCCTCGGCCAGACGGACCTTCTGCCCCTCGCGCAGGCGATTGACTCCCGCTGTCACGACGACGTCGCCCTTGACAAGTCCTTCGCCGATGATGACCCGGTCCGTCTCAAACCGCGACACGACCACTTGTTTGAGCGCGACCACCTGAGTTGCTGCCTGATAGACCCACACCGCAGCCTTCCCGCCCTTGTCGAACAGCGCGCTTCCTGGCAGCACCACGACCGGTGCAGTCGTGGTCTTCAATCGCCCCACTACGCTCGCCCCAAATCGCATGGACTCTGGCGGGCTTTTGAGAGTGACCTTGACTTGATACGTTCGCGTAGCCGCATCCGCGACCGGCGAGATCTCGCGCACCACCCCATCGACTGAAATGTCCGGATTGCTCAGCAGCGAAACGACCACCTCGGGCCGGTCGCCCTCGGGCCGTCCGCGAAACGCGGCCTCTGAAATTGCAAACACCGCATCCTTTTCTTTGGGCGGCGCGAGCCGCACGATCATCTGCCCGGTGTTGACCACCTGCCCCGGCTCGGCCCCTACCGCAGTGACGATCCCATCGAAATCCGCGCGCAGTTCGGTGTAACGCAACTGATCCTTCGCGAGCGACAGCGCAGCCTTCGCCGAGTCGAGCTTTGCCTCCGCCGAGCGGAAATTCTTGAGCGCCGCATCGTAGTTCGTGCGCGTCGTCGTACCAGTCGACAGCAGTTGCTTGAGACGCTCCTCCGCCCCCCTTGCTTCGGCGAGCACGGCCTCGGCCGCCACCACATCAGCTTCCGCCGACTTGAGCTTGTTGCTTGTGTCTTGTTCGTCGAGCCGCGCCAGAACGTCGCCTTTGGCCACCGACACGCCGACATCGGCCAGTCGCGCGATCAGCTTGCCCGAGACTCGAAACCCCAGATCGCTTTCCTGCCGCGGCTTGATCTCGCCAACGGCGCGGCTGTCGTCCGCAATCGGCTTGGGATCGACCACCACCGTACGCACGGGCCGGATTTCAACGGCTTTGGGCGCCTCTTGTCCGCACCCGGACACAACTCCCGCCATACCAACCAAACCCACCACCACGACGCGTCTCAGCATGACGATCCCCAATTTGAAAGCCGCTAGATCGATAGGGACCTTCGCACGATTTCCCCCGATAGGTAGCAGGCAGAAGCGTTTGCCAGCGAACGCATCAATGTAGATTGTTCATACATGGCCGATCAAGGGCCGTCGAGCCATTCAAGCAATTTTCGCCTGTACGCCGCACTTGATCGGAATCATTGTCGCTTGCGCTATCGTAGCCCACATGAGCAGCCTGGGAACGGGCGGACGGGCTCAAATTCCAGCATAAAAGGGGTGAGCCGCGATTGTGAACGGAAAAACCGGACCGGAAAATGTCACCCAAGTTCAAGTGCTCGCATTCCTAGCGCAGCCATCCGCATGGCCGGACGCCCCGGCAAGCGTGGACATCATTGAAACCCACGGCGCAGTGGTCTTCATGGCAGGCGATAGCGTGCTCAAAATCAAGCGCGCCGTACATCTCCCCTACTTTGACTTCACCACCCTGGAACGCCGCCGCAAATTCGCCGAACGCGAACTCGAAATCAACGCGCCCAACGCCCCTGAAATCTATCTTGGTCTCGTTGCCATCACGCGCGCGGCCGATGGAACCCTCGCCATCGGTGGAGCGGGGGAGCCCGTCGAATGGGCCGTCCACATGGCCCGCTTCGTCCAGGACCACTTGCTCTCTCACATCGTAGAGCAACAAGGCCTGTCGAAGGACTTGACCACAGCCTTGGCCGATGCCGTTGTTGCATCGCACCGGTCAGCCCCCCCTGTCATTGCCCCATCGGATACGATGGACGCTGTCGCCGCCCAGGTTCTATCGTCTCTCTCATCCAGCGCCGCACCCCAGATCGCCGAAGCCCGAGCGCAATTTTCCGCAGCGATCCAACCTGCCCTCGCAGCAAGTGCAGCCATCCGGTCCACCCGTGCCCGCGAGGGATATATCCGCCGCTGCCATGGCGACCTCCATCTTGGCAACCTCGTCCTATGGAAAGGCGCGCCGGTCCTGTTCGATGCCATCGAGTTTAACGAACATATCGCCACCATCGACACTCTCTATGATCTAGCCTTCCTGCTGATGGACCTCGAACGCTACGGCGCGCGCCAATCAGCCAATATCGTCCTCAACCGCTACTTATGGAAAACCGGCGATCCGCGCGACGTTGAGGGGCTTTCGGCGCTCCCCGTGTTCATGGGCCTGCGCGCCGGCATCCGCGCTATGGTGACGCTCGACCGCGCGCGTCTCATGCCCGGCGAGCAGCCCGGACTTGCCGCCCGCGCTCTCGACACGTTGCGGCTCGGCACGGCCTTGGCAACGCCAAAGCCCGCCCGGCTGATCGTCGTCGGCGGCCTCTCTGGCACCGGTAAAACCACCTTGGCTGCCCGGATCGCCCCTAATGTTGGCTCAGCCCCCGGCGCGTTTCACTTGCGCACCGACCTTGAACGCAAATGGCTGGCTGGCGTCGGCGAGTTCGAGCATCTTCCCGAAAGCGCCTACTCCCAAGAGGCATCAAACGCCGTCTTCGCCCGCGTGCTGGCCAGAGCAAAGCTCGCCCTAGCAACCGGCCACAGCGTCATCCTTGATGGCGTCTTCGCCCGCCCCGTAGAGCGTCAAGCCGCTGAAGACTTGGCCCATGAAACCGGCGCACGCTTCAACGGACTCTGGCTCGAAGCCGCGCCGCAGATCATGAATGCACGCGTTACGCAGCGCATCCGCGATGCCTCGGACGCAACCGCCGCCGTCGTCGAAAAGCAGCTTGAATTGAACACCGGCAATCCCGGTTGGCCCCGGCTCGACAGTTCCATTGGACGCGCTGATCTGTACCGGAATGCGATGTCCGCAGCCGGTGTCACAGCAACCACGAATTGATGGTGATCAAGGCCCCCGATGTTGCCTCAAGGTACCCGGAGAGCCCAACGATAGTCCCGATAACAACGTCCGGGGGATGAAATCCTTGAACGGCGGGCGGGCCCGGGCGTCTTGGCGCTAGCGCCGCTGCTAAATCATTGCGGTTAAGCTGGTTCCCGTGATCAGATGGCAGTGGTGCTTCTTTCCACAGGACGACCCTATGTCCGATACGCCCAATGATTCAGCTGACCGGCAGCCGGAGTTACTCTCTGGAATTCTGGCTATCGTCGCTGATGCGATCATCGCCATCGATGAAGCCCAAAAGATCACAATCTTTAACAACCGCGCGGAAAAGATCTTCGGCTATCAGCGCGCAGAGGTTCTGGGGCAGCCGCTTGAGCGGCTCATGCCGGAACGTTTCTGGGGACTCCATGCAAAGCACGTTCGTGGCTTTGGCGATGGCCCGATTGAAGCCCGTCAGATGGGAGAGCGCCAGGAGATCTACGGACTGCGCAAGTCAGGTGAGGAGTTCCCAGCCGAGGCTTCGATTTCGCGCCTGGCGCTGGGGGCGCAGCGCACCTACACGATCGTCCTGCGCGATATTTCCAGCCGCAAAGCCGCAGAAAAGGCTCTGCGCGACAGCGAGGAACGTCTCCGGCTGTCCGTTTCGGCCGGCCGCATAGGCTTGTTCGAACACGATCACAATTCCGGTCAAATTTTCTGGTCGCCCCTTTTTCGCGAAATCTTCGGTGTCGGCGACGACGCCCAAGCAACAATCGAGGCCTATCTGTCGGGCGCCCACCCCGACGACCGGGCCATGATCCGCGCCGGTGTGGAGAGGGCTCAAGATCCTGCTGGCAACGGCGTCTTCGCGTTGGAACACCGCACGATCCTGCCCGATGGCAAAGTGGGCTGGGTGACCATGAACTCCCAGACTTATTTCTCCGGCGTTGGCAGCGCGAAGAAACCGGTCCGCACGGTGGGCGCCCTCCGCGATATCACCGAGCGGCGGCTCTACTTGGAGGAACTGGAGGCCCGCGTCGCCGAACGCACCCGCGCCCTGCGCGAAGAAATCCAGCAACGCGAAGTCGCCCAAGCAGCCCTTGTTCAATCGCAGCGCATGGAGGCCCTGGGCCAGCTCACCGGCGGCATCGCCCACGACAGTAACAACCTGCTGACCGTCATTCTCGGCAATCTGGAAATGATCGAGGACGAACTGAGCGGCCACCCGGCGATGAAATATCTGAAGGAGGCTGAGGAAGCAGCCCACATGGGCGCACGCTTGAACCAGCGGCTGTTGACCTTCGCCCGCCGCCGCAAGCTTGAATCCAAGGCCATCAACCTCAACGACCACGTCCTGACCTTGAGCGAACTTCTCCGCCGCACGATCGGCGAAGGCGTCGATTTGACAACCAATCTCGCCCACGATCTCTGGCCGGCCCGCGTCGACCCCAGTGAAATCGAAAACGCGATCCTCAACCTCGCCATCAACGCGCGCGATGCGATGCCCGAAGGCGGCAGTCTCCGCGTCGAAACGCAGAACTGCGTGATCAGCAACGAGAGCGCGCACAACGGCAATGCTCCTGCAGCCGGCGACTACGTGAAGCTATCGGTATCCGATAGCGGCAGCGGTATGCCGCCCACAGTCCTCGCACGCGTTTTCGAACCGTTTTTTACCACCAAGGATCAGGGCAAGGGCACCGGCCTCGGCCTGTCGATGCTGTATGGCTTCGTCAAGCAATCGAACGGCCATGTCGCCATTTCGAGTGAAGTCGGTCGCGGGACCACAGTTGACGTGTTCCTTCCCCGCGCAGTCGACGCCAAGGTATCGCGAGACGCCGTCCACGACGATGGAGGCGTTATTCCAGGGCGCGGCGAAACGATTCTGGTGGTTGAAGACAATGCCCAGGTGCGTGCCCTAACGGCTGCCCGTCTGCGGCGATTGGGCTATGGAGTGACCGAAGCCGATAACGGCCCGCGTGCGCTCGCAGCTCTTGAGTCTGGCGATTTACCCGACCTTGTGTTCAGCGACGTCGTCATGCCCGGCGGGATGTCCGGCTTCGACGTCGCCCGCGCCATCTGGCAGCGCCACCCAAACCAGCGGATTCTGCTCACATCCGGCTTTGCCGAGAACCTAGCGCCCGCCAATGATCCGATCTTCGCCGACAGCACGATCCTGCGCAAGCCCTACAGTCTGGCCGACCTCGCCCGCGCCATCGCCAAATCTCTCGACGGCCCAGCGAAAAATTGACCCGTCAAATTTTGCGCACGTCGCTCGAAAAAACGTAGCCGACGCTGCGAACGGTCTTGATGTGGCGCGGCCGGTCGGGATCGGGTTCGATCTTCTTGCGCAATCGCGCGATAGCAGAATCGACGGAACGGTCATAGGCGCTCCAATCGTGCCCCTTCAGCAGGTTCATGATCTCGTCGCGGCTTAGAACGCGCTGGGGATGCCGTAGAAACAACGCCAGCAGGTTGAACTCTGTCGTCGTCAGTTCAATCGAAGCGCCAGCAGACGATAAAAGCTCGCGCCGTACCCCATCCAAAACGCCGCCCTCGAAAGCCAGCCGTGTGCCGGTAACTTCGACAGCCCCGGTCGAACCGGACGCTGGAGTATCCGCCCCATAGCGGCGCAGCACAGCCTTGACCCGGGCAACCACCTCACGCGGGCTGAACGGCTTCACGATATAATCATCGGCTCCCAGCTCAAGCCCGACCACCCGGTCGATTTCGTCGTCCTTGGCCGAAATCATGATGATCGGCACGTTCCGGCTGGCGCGGATTTCGCGGGCAAGCGCAAGCCCGTCATCACGCCCCAGCGTCAGGTCGAGGGTGATGAGATCAACGGCGCGCGTCTGAAGCCCCACCCGCAATTCGCGCGCATTGCAGGCTTCTGAAACCTCAAAGCCGTCCTTTTCGAACCGGTTGCGCAGCAGCGTCCGCACCTGGTCGTCGTCGTCCACGACGAGAATATGGGTCATTGTCGTTTCGCAATCTCACACTTCGGAATGCATTCTTCCTACCACACAATTTGTCACAAACCGCCACAAACGCGGCAAAGGCATGCGACGGACGTTTGGTTTGGTGAACCCGTCATTGATCTTGAAATCCATGGGAGCCATTCATGTTGACGATGCGCGAAGACTTTAATGTCTCCGAGAGCCGGACGCCCATTTTGCCGTTTCAGTCCAAGCCTTTGCGCCAGACGACGCTTGCCGGTCATCTGGAGAGTGCCCCCCTCC
>JANLYB010000204.1:0-1677 GCA_031365425.1 Hyphomicrobiaceae bacterium | reverse complement strand
GGACCGGTTTGCTGACGGTCTTGTAGCTCGACGGGATCGGCTTGCCCGGAATGCTCTGGTCCCAGATCTGGCACACGCCAGTGCCGTCCCATTTGATCAGATGAAACGCGGCTTCGGCGGGAGCGGTCGCGGCAAAGGCGGACAGGGCGATACCGGCGGCGGCACTGAGGGCGGTCAATCGAAGCATGGCAAATCTCTCCTGTTGGGGCAGATCTTGTTGGGGAATGTCCGGCCGGCCCCCGCAATGAAATAACGGCGCGGCGCCCGGTCGGTGATGCACCCGGGCATCAAGTGAGTGTGACGAAAACGTGATTGGTTCAATGCATCCCTCACGAAAAAGGCCGGCGTTCGCCGGCCATGATCGCAAGGCTAACGCCCGCGGATCAGAACGTGCAGGTGCCGCTGCGCAACAGGCCATCCTTGAACACCAGCGCATCGCCGAAGGTCGGGACCACGCTGCCCTGGATCACGGTGTAGTTCGCCGGATACGGCACCGTCCCGACATTCTCGTCCCAGACCTGGCAGAAGCCCGAATCCTGCCAGCGGATCAGGTGATAGGCGGCTTCGGCGGGAGCCATAGCGGCAATCGCGGAGACGGCGACGCCGGCAAGGGCGGCGAGAAAGAAAACGTGACGCATGGGGATCTCCTGAAAATGAAGGGGTTTGCTGCACTCCCGCTTTGGTTTGGGGGAGGCGCCCGAGGCGTTATGCCCCGGTCATGGATTATGTCCGGCGAGCACCCGATTGGTTCAAAGCGGGGGCGCGAAATGGCTGGCCAGGGCGGTGAACTTTAAGGCCGGTACGCGCGTTGACACGTGCGAACATTCCCCAGCCCAATGGGCTACAATCAGCGATGCGCGACTCGCCCTGTGTCGCGACGCTCACCCGCCGACTGCAAGGAAACTTTGTCCATGAAGATGTCATCCGCGATTGGCGCTGCGCTCGCAGCCCTCACGGCTTTCGCCGGCGCCACGTTGTCCTCCACAGCCCATGCCGATGAAGGCACGGTGGCGCTGACGATCTACAAGGCGGGATGGATCATCGGCGGCTCCGGCGGCAGCGGCACCTTGAATTTCCGCGGCCGGCGTTACGGACTTTCCACCGGCGGGCTGGATTACGGCCTGGTGTTCGGCGGCTCGAAGACGGTGCTGCGCGGCCGCGTCAGCAACATCAACCGCCCGTCCGACGTCGCCGGTGTCTATGGCGCTGCGGGCGCAGGCCTGGCCGTCGGCCGCGGCGCGCGCGCGATCGTGCTGAGCAACCAGAAGGGCGCTGTGCTGGAACTTGCGGGCCAGCAAACCGGGCTGATGGCGAACGCCGATCTGAGCGGGCTGGCAATTACGCTGAAGTAGGGGGATTGGAGCGCAAAGATGAGGTTGGTGTTGCGACATACAAAACTGTCGTCCTCCGCGAAAGCGGGGGACCCAGTACGCCGCGGCTTCTCGGTTCAATCATCGGCGTCTCTGGAATACTGGGTCACCCGCCTGCGCGGGTGACGACAACTGAATATGTGGCCGTATTCTCGCGACGCATTGCGCCCGAGGTTTGCAAGTAATTTTCGCGACCTCTTGAAATCAGAGGGCGCAGGGAATGCCGGATGCGCGCTGCACCCGAGGTCTCATGCGCAATGTGGTGGTAGATGCGCGCATGAGCATACAGGGCAGCGGAGAACATCCG
>JANLYB010000190.1:0-3952 GCA_031365425.1 Hyphomicrobiaceae bacterium | reverse complement strand
CCTCGAACAGCTTGGTGATGACGGGTTCCATGGTCTGGAACACGTCTTCCTGTTCGATGAAGCTCATTTCGACGTCGAGCTGATAGAACTCGCCGGGCAGGCGGTCGGCGCGCGGGTCTTCGTCGCGGAAGCAGGGCGCGATCTGGAAGTAGCGGTCGAAGCCTGAGATCATCAGGAGCTGCTTGTACTGCTGCGGGGCTTGAGGCAGGGCGTAGAACTTGCCTTGATGGATGCGCGAAGGGACGAGGAAGTCGCGCGCGCCTTCGGGCGACGAGGCGGTGAGGATGGGCGTCGAGAATTCGAAGAAGCCCGATTGATCCATGCGGTTGCGGATCGACTTGATGACCGCCAAGCGCGTCATGATGTTCTTGTGCAGCGTCTCGCGGCGCAGGTCGAGGAAGCGGTACTGCAGGCGCAGGTCCTCGGGGTATTCGGGTTCGCCGAACACGGGGACGGGCAGTTCCTTGGCTTCGGAGAGGACTTCGATTTCAGTCGCGTATAGCTCGATTTCACCGGTCGGCAGGTCGGGGTTGGTGGTGCCGTCGGGGCGGGCGCGAACGGTGGCGTCGACGCAGATGACCCACTCGGAGCGGACCTTTTCGGCAATCTTGAACGCAGCGCTGTCGGGGTCGGCGACGACCTGGGTCAGGCCGTAATGATCGCGCACGTCGATGAAGAGTACGCCGCCGTGGTCGCGGACGCGGTGGACCCAGCCTGAGATGCGGACGGCCTGGCCGACGTCTGATTTGCGCAAGGCGGTGCAGGTGTGGGTGCGATAGCGGTGCATCGGTTTGCCGGCGGGGGATGCGGGAGTTTTTTTCTGGGTCGCCATGGGTCTACCGTTGCCTTGTCGCGTGTGCGGAATTGTAGGGTTTGAAAGCGCGGAACAGCGCACGCAGCCCGCCCGATGTCAAGGCGGGGAGCGGTTTGGATGGGGCGGCGGATGGAACCCCCTGAGTCCCGTGTCTGCACGGCGCCGCGAAAGGCGCTAGCTGACCGCACGGGATGACAAGCTACTGCAAACTTCGCCCCGCAGCGAGGCTGCGGGGGCAAAGTGCATGGGCGGTGTGAGAGTTAGACCTCTTCGTCGCCTTCGGTGACGCCGCCAATGATGTTGGAGACATCGCCTTCTTCTTCCTCTTCCTCGAGGAAGGTTTCGTCGGCTTCGGCGGCCACGGGTTCGTCATCGCCTTCGATGTCGGGCAGCACTTCACCGGCTTCGGCGGCGTCGTCGACTACTGCTTCGGGCTCGGCGAAGATCGGCTTCTTGGCGGCTTTACGGGCGGCCTTTTCTTCGGCGGCGGCGGCAGCGATGGCTGCAGATGAAATTGCGATATTGTACGTTGCGCCGCACATCGGGCACATGATTGGATCGCGTTCCAGGTCATAGAAACGCTGGCCGCAGGATTGGTTCTGGCAGGTGCGCTTCATGCCGCGCGCTTGCTGCTTGGTGGCCATGAGAATGCCTTTAGGTTCAGATGAGAAAAATGAACGTGCGGTCTGCCATACGCGGATGCGGGTGTCAAAAAGCAAATGCGCGCGAGGACCCCCACCACTTGTTTCCGCACCCCCACCACTAACCCCTCCCCGCAAGGGGGAGGGGAATCCGGGCGGAGCAAGGGGAGGAGAAAAGTGAGGCAACGTTGACATGGATTGGCTGGGTCGGCTCTATGCGCTGGACTTGCAAACTCATCACGAAAGATGTCCGCCCGTGTCTCATCATGACGTAGTGCCGCTCCCGTTGTCTGCCAAACGGGCCACCAAGCTCAGCGGTAAGGTGCGGGTCCCGGGGGATAAATCGATCTCGCACCGGGCGTTGATTTTCGGGGCGATGGCGACGGGAAAGACGCGGATTACCGGGCTTTTGGAAGCCGAGGACGTCATCAATACGGCCAAGGTTGTGACGGCGCTGGGGGCGCCGGCGGTCAAGGCCGGCGACGTCTGGGAGGTTTTGGGCCGCGGTGTAGGCGGGTTAACGCAGCCGGAGAGGCCGCTCGATTTCGGCAATTCGGGCACGGGTACGCGGCTGATGATGGGCGTGATCGCCGGGCACGATATGACGGCGACGATGATTGGGGATGCCTCTTTGTCGCGGAGGCCGATGCGGCGGGTTTTGGGGCCGCTGAAGACGATGGGCGTGGCGGTTGAGGGTGACAAGGAGACGCTGCCGCTGACGATGCGCGGGTCGGCTGATCTGGTGCCGATCGAGTACGTTCTGCCGGTGCCGTCCGCGCAGGTGAAGAGCGCGATTTTGATTGCTGGGGTGCATGCGGCGGGCGAGACAACCGTCATCGAGGCGGAGCCGACGCGGGATCATACGGAGCGCATGCTGCGGGCGTTCGGGGCCGAGGTGCGGGTGACGAAGCGGGGCGAAAAGACGGCTATTACGGTGGTGGGGCAGCCTGAATTGACGGGGCGGGACATCGTGGTGCCGGGCGATCCTTCGTCGGCGGCATTTCTGGCATGCGCGGCGCTGCTGGTGCCGGGGTCGGAGGTGACGATTGAAGGTGTGCTCGTCAATCCGACGCGGATCGGGCTTTACACGACGCTGTCTGAGATGGGCGCCGATGTGGCGTTCCGTAACGAGCGCAACGAGGGTGGTGAGCCGATTGCGGATATCCGAGTGCGGTATTCCAAGCTTAATGGTGTGCGGGTGCCGCCGGAGCGTGCGCCCTCGATGATCGACGAGTATCCGGTGCTGGCGTGTGTGGCGGCGTTTGCCGACGGCGAGACGGTGATGTATGGGTGGGGCTTGCTCATGGTCAAGGAACGCGACCGGTTGGCGGCGACGGCGGCAGGGTTGCACGCGAACGGCGTTGAGGCGCGGGTCGAGGGCGAGACGTTGATCGTGACGGGGGCTAAGGGCGGCAAGGTTGCAGGCGGCGGGACGGTTGCCACGCATCTCGATCACCGTATCGCGATGGCGTTCTTGACGATGGGGCTGGCGAGCGAAGCGCCCGTGACGGTCGATGATACGACGATGATCGCGACGAGTTTTCCAGAGTTCCGGGGCCTCATGGAGCGGCTGGGAGCGGGGTATGCAGGGTGAGGCAGCAGGGGTACGAGCTGTCGAAGGCACAGGCGGAGACGGATTACTCTGCGGTGCCGACGCGAGCGGCTTGAGTAAGTTGTTGGGTTACGGCTGCAAAAGCACCTAACCCAACCTGCGAGTGAGGTGTCTGCTATGGCTGGGTTGGGAGTTACCGTTGTGGCGGCGCTGGCGACGTTGGCGGGGTCGGAGTGGGGACTGGGGTCCGAGGCCAAGTCGAAGCAGTTTGTTCAATTCAAAGAGGCTGAAGTTTCGGGGCACGCGGGGTGTAACCGTTTTTTCGGGCGGTATTCGTTTGACGGAAGTGCAATCAAGATTGGCCCGTTGGCGTCGACGCGGATGATGTGTGCGCCCGAGGTCATGGCGGCGGAGCAGGCGTGGATTGCGATGCTCGAAGGCGCGCGGTCGGCCGAGGCCTCGCACAAGGAATTGGTATTGAAGGATGGGGCTGGGGTGATCGTCGGGCGATTGACGCGACGGGATTGGGATTAGAATTTAAGGCGTGCGGCGAATGAAGTTTGAGACGTCGTCGAGCACGGGCGCTTGGTGGCGGAAGGGGAGCGACAACGCGAGCAGGATGCCGACGTGGCTCACATCAGGGTAGCTGCGAACGACGACGTTTGCGCCTGCCTGCTTCAGCTTGTCTGCGAGCGCGTATGTGTTGCGGGGCTCCACTGTGGTGTCGGCGTTTCCGGTTGCTAAAAACATCGCCGGAGCGTTTCGTGAAGCGAAATTGATGGGCTGGGTGGCGGTAGGGTATTTTGCTTGGCCAAAGGCTGCCTTGGCGACATCGACATCGAGAGGCAGAAAGTCGTAGGGGCCAGCTAAGGCGGCGACGCCTTTTATCATCGCGGGGCTCAAGTCGAATTTGTTCAAGTAAGTTTTGTCGAGCGCGATCATCGC
>JANLYB010000141.1:0-2422 GCA_031365425.1 Hyphomicrobiaceae bacterium | reverse complement strand
AGCGCCGTGACCGTGCCATTGCTCGCTTTCGCCAGCGCCAGCGCAATTTCGTTTGCCATCCGTGCCTCGACGGTCCCTCCAGTAGGAACCAGCACGCGGAGCGCGGACGAGGGCATGCCGGTCGCTCGTCCGCCGTTGAAGAAAATTGCGAACGGTCCATTGAACGTTGCGACAAGGCGCTGGAGTTGATCGTCGAAGCGGTCGCTTGAGGAAGAAATTGGCTGGTCGACGCCGACAAATAAAATACTATAGCCCTTCGCTGCCTCCCTCTCCAGCGTGTCATCGGACTCGATTGGCTTGGTGTGCAGCAACTCCTCGATCGACATGCGCGGCGTTGATGTCGCCGGGGCTGGATCGGGTGGAGGCGCGCGCGCGAATGTTTCGAGCACCGCCTTGGCGACTTGCTCGCGCACCGAGGCCGCATTTCGGCCGCCGTCGGGGACAGTGGGACGTTCCATGACGGTCATCATCACCTGTTGACAGGCGGCGAACATCCCGGCCAGTCGCGCGGCAAGCAGCCCATTCACGCTTCCGTCCGCGTAGATGAGTGCGCGCTCCATGCGCGGAACACTCTCGCCTTCTTCCGCGGCCTCTTTCTCGAGCCGTTTCGCCTCATCCTCCCGGAGCGGCACGCGGGCCATCATCCAGCGCAACATCGGCGGCATGGCCATGGTCGTCACGACCGCCATGGCAACGATCATGGTGTAGAGTTCCTTGCTGAGTGCGCCCATTGCCAAGCCGATGCTGGCAATGACGACCTCCGTCGAACCCCGCGCATTGAGAGCCGTGGCGAGCGCCAGCGATTCCCGGCCGGTGAGACCACCCAAGCATCCTCCCGCGAGCGCGCCGAGGAACTTGCCAACGCTGGCGACGGCTATGACGGCAACGGTGAACAGCAGCAGCGTCGGATCGAGCAGCGTGCGCAGGTCCATGCCGAGGCCGGCAACCGCGAAGAACACCGGACTGAAAAACGCGAGGATGATTCCTCTGAGCTGGTCCTCGATGTGCTCCGTCAGGATCGGCGATTGGCCGACGAGCATGCCGGCCACAAACGCCCCGAGAGCCGTATGTACGCCGATCAGATCGGTGGTCAGCGCCATCGCCAGCATGACGACTAGAATGGCCGTGATGACTGGCACCTCGATCGTCAGGCTGTCGTTCGACCAACGGATGATTTGGGCAACCACGCGGCGGCCCACCGTCAGGCTGAGGCCGAGGAAAAGCGCCGTACTGGCGATCGTCGCGGTAATACCACCTGGACTGATCGTCCCGTGCGCTGCGATGCCGGCGATAATAGCGATGATCACCCAGGCGATCGTGTCATCGAGGATCGCGGTAGCGAGGATCAACTGCCCGAGATCGCGGCGGATGGCGCCGACCTCCATGAGTACCATGGCGACGATTTTGACCGACGAGATCGATAATGCCGTGCCGAGGAACAACGCGGTGACGAGGAGCGACCCGGAGGTTGGCACCACGCCGCTAGGCAAGGCGTAGGCCAAAAGGACGCCGCAGACGAACGGAACCGCAATACCGAACAGCGACGTCGAGATGACGGCGCGCCGCTTGCGGTTGACCAGGGCCAAGTTGGTTTCCATGCCCGTGAGGAGCAAGAGCAGCAGAATACCTATCTGCGAAACGGCGTCGATCATGGCTTTGAGCGCAAGCGTACCAGGAAAAAGAAGTAGCCGTACGTCCGGCAACAGCGTGCCGAAGACCGACGGGCCGAGCACGACGCCCGCGAGCAGTTGTCCGAAAATTGCCGGTTGGCCAAACCGGCTCATCGCTTCGCCCAGAAGCCGACCGACCGCGAGCAGCAGGATCAACTCGGCAATAAAGATCGTCATCGAATGGTCGGGTGTCACAGCGTCCTCATCGGTGAGGTTCGGATGGATTGTCCCAACCATGCAAGCAAACGGACGCAACTCCTAATCAGTCGAAGTCGACGCACCTATCGACGCCGTACGCCACGGCGAAAGGTGGACCGAGGCGGCCCTCGCCGGTTTCTCAAATGTTCTGGGAATGAATATCGCGCCGGGCTCTCGACCCAAGCTGCCCGATCCCTCGGAACATTGTAGGGGCCAGTTCGACAAATCTTTGACTGCCTGGCCCGCGCGAGCCTCGGCCGCGTTCTGTGTGATATCGGTTGGTTCGCAACAAATTAGCCCCGCCATCGTCCGCTACAAGCGTAGGAAGCTGACTAAAAATGGTCCGCTTCGCACTTTCGGATAAGGGCCGCACTGGGTCAGCCCCGACCGGCAGCGGGCTGAAGTCGAGAGGCTCGATGACGCTCGGTGATCACCCAAGACCGACCGTTCGTCGCCACGAGTTGAGCCCATCCAGTTGCTGCGCAGCAAAACTTGGCATCTAACCCTGTCGGTTGGGGCGCACCAAAAGCACATGTCGTCTGATCGTCCGTGTC
>JANLYB010000262.1:0-3315 GCA_031365425.1 Hyphomicrobiaceae bacterium | reverse complement strand
CGTTCACGATTGCAGCTTGGTCAGCAGGCTACACAGTCCGCGACCTGCACGGCCGCCTATTGATCGGCAGCGAGTTCGGCAGGTAGCGGTCCAAACCGGCCAGCCCAGCCGTCGGCAAAAGCTCGCCGCATAATCCGTCGTGTCGAACGCCCCCCGCCACGCGATGCGAACACAAGCCCCATCTGCACCGCGAGCGTGAGAACGAACCGTAGTTTCCACCTCGCTGGTATATGCGGCAAACGCAGACAGCCGACTCCATTGCGCACATAGAAGTAATTGCGAAAGTCGGATTGGCGCAGGATCTGCGGTTTCCAATTCTCTTCATCGCTGGTCCCGGTTCCCCACCGGTGGTCCATCTGTACGCTCGTATCAACCAGGCTGGCATAGCCATGCGTCCAGGCCCGAAAGCCCCACTCGACATCGATCCCGGCAATGAAATAGTCCGCTCGAAACGGACCGACGTCCCGCCATGCATCCAGCGAAAGCAGTGATCCAGATGTGGGCAGGAAATCGACCGTTCCCCGCCTTCGATCGCGCCACGCATAGCGAATGGGAACATAGTTTTCATGTGATGGCGTCGTGAGGATGGGGCCTAACATCGCTAGCCGGACCCCGCTGTTCACAAAATCAATGAAATGGCTGATCAAGGCATCGGGCACATACGGCTCCGGCGTACTGTCCTGGTCGAACAAAAGCAAATGCGAAAAGCCCTCGGCGACGGCGGCATCCGCCAACGCATTCATGCCGGCCCCAAGGCCGACGTTGTGTTCCATGCGAATGACGCGAACGTTCGACAGCGCCGCAATCACGGCGTCGATATCTGCCCCGACGGGTCCGTTGATATAAAGGAAAATACGCCGCGGCGCCTGATCGAGGGCCGTCAGAAGCGTAGCGAGAATGGCTCGCTCTGGCTTATACAAAACGATGGCCGCCGGCACAGCCGGAAAAGGACTAGACGTTTGGGGCGAGGTCAAAAGTAGTCGTCCTCGTAGGGGACATTAGCAGCGAAAACATCATGAAACTCTCATATCTACGGCTCAACCGGCACGCGTCCACAATTCCTGTTGAACTTTGCGGACATAGGTCGCGTAGTCTGACTTTCCAAGTTTTGTAATCCAGGGGTCCATATCGGACGGGGTAAGAAAGCCCATTCGCAATGCGATCTCTTCAGGGCAGCAGATTTTGAGTCCCTGCCGGCGCTCGAGCGTAGCTACAAATTCCCCGGCTTCCAGCAGGCTGTCGAAGGTGCCGGTGTCGAGCCAAGCGAAACCGCGCCCGAGTCGCACTACATTGAGTAGCCCTTCCTCAAGATAGATACGGTTCAGGTCAGTGATTTCAAGCTCGCCACGAGGCGACGGTTTGATGGAACGCGCGTGCTTGACGACGTGGGCGTCGTAGAAATAAAGCCCTGTTACAGCTGAATTTGATTTCGGCTGCGCCGGCTTTTCTTCCAGGCTCGTCGCGCGGCCCTGGCCATCGAACGCTACCACGCCATACCGCTGCGGATCACGGACGTCGTAGGCAAATACCGTAGCGCCGGCTTGGCGCTGACGGGCCTGGCTCAACGCCTCGGGCAATCCGTGTCCATAGAAAATGTTATCGCCCAAAATAAGCGCGCATTGATGATCGCCAATAAAATCAGCCCCTATAATGAACGCCTGGGCAAGGCCATCGGGTTTTGGCTGGATTGCATAGCTGATAGTGATGCCGAACTGATGCCCGTCCCCCAGCAGCGACCTGAACAGCGGATTGTCGTGCGGTGTGGTGATGATCAAAACTTCCTTGATACCTGCGAGCATGAGCACCGACAGCGGATAATAGATCATCGGCTTGTCGTAGACCGGCAGCAATTGCTTCGAAATCGCAAGCGTTACAGGATATAGCCGCGTGCCGCTCCCGCCAGCCAAAATGATACCCTTCACGACAGTCTCCATTGAACGACGAGAGGTTAGCGAACGGGACAGATCAATGCGTCCAGGCACTGATCGAGGCTCTGATCCCATTCCGGCAGGGATAGCTTGTAAACGGCCGCAAGTTTTCCGGTATTAAGTTTGGAATAGGCAGGCCTGCGGGCCTTGGTGGGAAAGTCCGCGGTCGAAATGGCACGGACCGGAACATGCGGCCCGCCCCGCAGCTGTGATCCGGCCATGATGGCACGCGCAAACCCGCACCACGTCGTCTCGCCCGCACTCGCGACGTGAAAAATCCCGAACTGATCGGCTGTGCACGCCGACGAGTCGAGCACTCGCACCATGCTGGCGATCACCTCGGCAATATCGGCAGCAAACGTCGGCACACCAGTCTGATCGTTCACGACTTTCAGCTCCGGACGCTCGGCAGCCAGCTTCAGCATGGTCTTGACGAAATTACCTCCGTCCGGGCTGCAAACCCAAGCGGTCCGCAAAATAATGTGACGCGGATTGGCGGCCGCGACCGCCACTTCCCCGGCAAGCTTCGACCGCCCGTAAATGCCAAGCGGACCCACAGGGTCCCCTTCGCGATACGCGACTGAGGACGCGCCGTCGAAGACATAGTCCGTCGAAATATGGATGATCGCCGCCCCGACAAGCGCAGCCGCCGCTGCCATCACTCCCGGTGCCTGTCCGTTGCTCAAAAACGCTAGCTCGGGCTCGTCTTCTGCCCGGTCGACGGCCGTATATGCCGCCGCGTTGATAACGACATCAGGCCGGGTCTCGGCTATCACCCGTTCGAGGGTATCGGGTTGCGTCAGGTCGACCACGGGCCGCGACACAATGGTGCAACCGATACCGTGTACCGGCAGGACGCGAGCCAGTGCCATCGCAACCTGACCCTGCCGGCCGATGACTAGCGCATGGGGCCTACTCATGCATCCTTGGCCTTCTCAACGAGGCCGAGCCGTTGCCCGTCGTAAACACCCTGCCGAAGGGGCCGCCACCAAGCCTCGTTGTCGAGGTACCATCTCACCGTCTTAACGATTCCTGTCTCGAAAGTTTCCTGCGCGCGCCAGCCAAGCTCGGTTTCGATCTTCACCGGATCAATGGCGTAGCGGCGATCATGTCCAGGCCGGTCGGCAACGAATGTAATGAGGCGGCGGCGCGGCGCAACGCCGGGGCGCAGTTCGTCGAGCACATCGCACAAGCGCTCGACCACGGTGATATTCTCGCGAGGCGCGCGACCGCCGACATTGTACGTTTCCCCAATCCGACCGTGTTCTGCAACGAGTGCGAGCGCGCGAGCATGATCATCGACAAAAAGCCAATCACGTTCCTGACGCCCATCACCATAGACCGGCAACTGCTTGCCCTCCAGCGCATTGAGCAACACCAACGGAAT